>CAMOKN010000172.1 GCA_946617595.1 uncultured Clostridia bacterium | reverse complement strand
TTTCCGGCACCGGAGAGAGTTGTGGGTGTGAGTTTTCCGGCATTAAGTACCACAGTTGTACCGGAAGCGATCTCAACATTTACAGTAGCTGCCGAGAGAACATTCAAAGCAGAATTTGTTTTGAGAATAAAATCAGTTGTTTTTGTTCCCGAAAGCGTGAGCGGAAGCGATGTGTCAATGCGGTTGATCGTGACTGTTTTGTCAGCTGCGGATTTGATAGTCAGAGTTTTTGCGTTTGCTTTTGCAGGAGCGACAGCCGCATCAAGAACAAGATCGCAGTTTGCGGTGATCGTGGGAGTGCCGAGAGTAAGTGTAACGCCCTTGGCGGTGGTTATTTTTGCCGAAGTGTTTGTTTTCGGGATCGTTATTGCCTTTGCTTCGGTGATGTTTTTGTTTATTGTGATGTCAAGATCGCCGGTCTTATTTGCAGCGAGGGCGGCAGAAAGTGTGTCATAGCCGATGCCGTTCACAACTACCGGCATATTCGCGGGGTCGGGATTTACGGTTACTTCAAATGTTGCAGTCTTGCCTTCGTAGGTGACTGTGATCTTCTGCTTGCCCGTTTTATCGGTTTCAAATCCGCTCAGCATTGCCGATGTCATTTCCACTGTCTTTGTTGACTTGTCATCGTAGATAAGTCTGATCTTTCCGCCGGTGGGGTCGAGTGCTTCTCCTGAAATGTAAACGGTTTTTGCAGGAAGCTCACTGACTGCTATTGATGTCAGCACCGGTATTTTGTTGAACGCTGCTTCTATCGTGTGGTCGGTCCGGATATTTTCGAGTGTTACAACTTTCAGGATCGTATTATTATAATTATAATCGGCAGTCTGTGTTTCTATGCCGTCAACAGTCAGCTTTGCCAATTCATATCCGGTATATGTTTTTATTTCAAACTGTTTTGTTGTTCCTACAGGATATTTTACTGTTGTGTCCTGCTTTGTAAGGTATGGTTCGGTGGTGGACGGGATACCTCCTAAAAACGTATTTATGTATCCTCCGATGCCTGAGATAAGCCGTACAGAGCATTTTGCCTGTTCAACAGTGACCTTGAAAGAACCGGTAAATCCCTGATATTCAACATATACTGTCTGCTCGCCCGGAGAGTTCTTGTTGTAACCGGTGATCATATCAGATGTAATGTTGATAGTTTCCTGCGAATTATCAGTATATGTGATCTTCAGCTTTCCGCCGGTCAGGTCAAGCTCTTCTCCTACAGTATAAGTCCTTTTGGTCGGGTATGTAAAATCAACGGTTTTCGGAGTCTTTTCCGGCTCATCGGTCCCGTATCGTGTTATGTAATAATCACCGGCTTCTATCACACTTCTTGCGACCGTTCTTCCCCAGTGCACGGATTTTCCGTAGTTTCCCTCAGCGATAACAACTCCGTCATTGTTCTTTTCAAGCAGTATGATCGAGTGGGAGTTATTGTTTACCCTCACGATATCTCCTACACGCAGATCGTCATAGTTGATCGTCTTATGCTGATAAGCAGGAGCATCACCGAACGCGGCATCGCTCATTATCATAGCGAAAGCCACGCAGCCGCCACCTGTGTAGCCGCTGTACGGATAGCTGTACCCTTCTGCATAGTAGATGTTTTTCCATACGTATGTATCGTCATTAGTCCACGATCTTCCTTCCGGATATTCGCTCTTCATTGCGATTATTCGGTCATACACGAGCTGCTGGTCTTTTGTGTAGAGTATCGGAGAAGATGCTGTGCGCGGACTTCCGCCGGACCGTGCAATATAATACCCGGTTTCTGAATATGATTCGTCTGATATGGCGTTCGTCGAATCATTGTATTCATAACCGGCAGCAGCAGAAACGCTCAGTGAGCTGAATATGATCGCTGCCGTACATAGCATAGCCAATGCTTTTCTGATAAATGATATGCCGTGAAAAGAGCGTGCGGATACCGCATGGTCAGAGATCTCATCGGATCGTACAGAAATGACGGAGGTTTTCCGGCGCAGGTCAGACAGTTTCTGTTCAGAATGACGTAACGATCTGTGAGCAATGTCTGTGTGTATGTTTGTGAGATATTGCATTAATTTTTTCATTATATTTTCTCCTAAAAATATTGCCCTGTTTATGCAAAAAAAGCATAACAAGGGCAGGATCGGCACCTACAGAATACATATAACGCTGTTTGTGCAATTTCCATAATAGTTATTATAACACAGTTGAAACAATCTGTCAATATTTTTTGGGCGGTCCTTTGCAGGAAATTGCTGCCATTATTGCCTGTAATTACGATATTTTACAGGATCGCAGTGTCAGACTATGATCAAAATCCGCATTCTTCTTTTATTTTATGGATGCATTCGATAAACAGCTTATCAAGCGGAGTCATCTTGTAATTTTTTCTGAATATCAGTACGTCGGCATACTTGCGGTCATTATCGGAGCATTTTTTCTGACATAGTCCGAAGAAATCGAGAAACTTCTTCGGCATCGGCGCTGACCACATATAAGCTTCTTTATTGAGCCGGATCAGTTCCATGGAGTTGAGCCGCCGTGTAACATAGATATGATTGCATTCGGAGAAACTCCGTGAGATTTTAGAAGATTTATTTTCGATAGCAGCCGGAACATATTCATCAATATAAGTGATCTCGGTAAGTTCTGAAAGCGCATCTTCCGTTACTTTCGGAAGCGATGAAAGCGGGTTTTTTCTGTTTATTACTGCTCTTTGGTCAAAAAAGGACAATATGCAATAATCCAGACCGTTTTTTTCCAGGAGCGGTTTATAATACTGCTCGTATTCTATGGCAGCTCGTATTATCCCAAGACCGTACTGCCGGTTTACTACGTTTTCAATGGCGGTATAGGCATTTGACTCGGTATAGATAAGTCTGGTACCTCCTATTTCTTCAAGTTTTGAAAAATCCGAAAACGCTGATGTGATATAAGAGGTGCGCGGAACAGTGACTGAAAAATGCGGATCGCTGATAGTCCGCGACTTGTAATATGTTTCCACTTCGTCCAATTGTGACAATATCGGCCATGCATTCTGCATGAGGTCCTCTCCGTCGTCTGTGAGCGTCATGCCGTTGTTTGATCTGTTGAAGATCCTGATACCGATCTCATCTTCAAGTTTTCTGATCGCCTTGCTCAGATTAGGAGGAGCGATGAGCAGTTCATCTGCCGCTCTTCTGAGTGATCCGTATTCAGCGACGATCGCTGCGTATCTGAGATATTGAATATTCATAATGCCTCCGTAATAAATCCCGACCGGAGCTGTTATACCGTTAAAGATATTTTATCACTGCACGGTGTAAAAGTCAAGGGCATGGCATCTGATTCGTGTTATATAATTTGATATGGGCCGATGTAAATATAATAATTGTCAAAATAAAAAAAATATGTTATAATAACCATATATTTAATAAAATAGTGTCGTTAACAGGACAGGGCTATGAATCTTACCTATGTGAAATATGCTGTGGAGATATCAAGATACGGTTCCTTCGGAAAAGCTGCGGATAACCTTCTTATCGCACAGCCGAACCTCAGCCGCGCCATAAAAGAGCTTGAGTCTGAAGTCGGGATAACTATTTTTGAAAGAACAGCGACCGGAGTAAGATCGACACCGGACGGAAAAGTTTTCCTCACAAGAATGAAGGATATACTTGACCGGACCGAACAGCTCGAAAACAGGTATAAGGGCGGAAATAACAGAAAAAAACGTCTTTCGGTATGCTCGGCGGATACGAGATATTTGATCGCTGCTGTGTCAGATATCATAGATTCGCTGCGGGAAGAAAAAGCGGATATATATGTAAATGTAGCCGATCCCCCATACGTACTGAGAGCAGTTGCATCTTCAAGATACAATATCGGTATTGTGCGGTATAATACCGGAAATGAGCATTACTTCCACTCGCTTTTCCGGAAAGAGTCGCTTGAATATGAAGAAGTATTTGAATTCAGATACAACGTGATCGTAGGCAAGGACAGTCCGCTGGCTTCACTTCAGAAGGTTTCTGACAGTGATCTGAAAGGATTTTCAGAAATAATAACGGCGGATCAGGGCATCTTCAATGACTCCGTTCACACAGACAGGATATATCTGTATGATCCCGCCGAGCACCCGAAACTGCTCGCATCAGACAGCAGCACCTATTCAATGATCGAGCCTGTTGTACAGGAGAAACTTGACCGGTACGGACTGGTGCAGCTCAGGTATGATGACAGTTCGATGTGCTATAAAGATGTATTTATTTATCGCAGCAACTATATCCTGACAGACATGGACAAGAAGTTCATTTCTGCAGTAAAAAGGATCTGCGATTCAATAAAAAAACGAAATGAGGAATAATATTATGTTCAAAAAACTGGGTACGCAGATCGTGCTTATCACTACTATCTGTATAGTTGTAGTTGTCGCGGTGATGCTGACTGTAACAATTATCGCTTTCCGCGGCTATAACGACAGCATCATGCTCGACCGCGCGGTTGTAGGTATGCAGGTGCTTGAAGATAAGGTCAACAGCGAACTTGGTGATCTTGAAGATGCGTATTCTATGATGAAAGAGGACGGCGATTTCCGTGATGCCGCAGTCGCTGCAGATGCAGCTGTCCTGAATGACTACCTCCAGAAAAAGCTTCCCGGTGATGATTTCTATATGATCGTCGGGGACAAGACCGGAGCTATCACATTTAAAAGCGATCATTATCCGCTGAAATCGTTCGATTACGGCCCTGTGGCAAACGGCAGGACCATAAAAGGTATAGCAAGATGCGATGAAGAGCTTGTTGCAATGTACGCTTCGTATGTTAAAGACCAGGACGGTCAGGAATTTATGCTCTGTCTCGGTTTCACAATGGAGGCGACCGACTGGCTCGATGAAGTAATGAAGACTTCAAACTGCGATGCTACAGTATGGAACTGGAATATAAGATATGCCACAACTCTGAAAAGAGATAACGGCGAGCGTGCAACAGGCACAGACCTTAATGAAGATGTTGCCGAGGCAGTACTCCAGAAGAACGGCAAATATGAGGGTCAGCATGATGTCGTTGACAGACATTACTATGTTTCTTATCAGACAATGACCGATTATGAAGGAAAGATCGTCGGTGCATACTGGGCAGGTGCCGATGCAAGAGATGCGGACGCAGAATTCGGAACAGTTACGGCTCTGGCTATCGTTATCGGCGCTGTAGGCGCGATCGGCATAGCATTATTCATCTTCATATTCTGCATGAAGAGGGTCACAAAGCCGCTCGCACAGGCGGAAAATTATGCGAACGAAATGCTTGAAGGTCAGCTTTCAACAACAAATGTTACATACAAATTCGCAGATGATGAGATCGGTAAGTTCGTTGAAGTTCTCAGAAGCGCAAAGCACGGTATGAATGATGTTGTAGGCGATTCTTCGAGAATACTTCAGGCTATGGCAAACGGCGATTTCACCGAGACTCCGAGTGTAAGATATCCCGGCGTATTCGAGGATATTGAGAAGAATATCCTGAAGATCGAGGACGATCTCGGCGTAACTCTCAACAATATGAATACATCTTCCGATGAGGTGCTCACAGGTTCCAATCAGATGGCGGAAGGTTCACAGTCTCTGGCAGACGGTACCACAAAGCAGGCGTCTGCTATCGAGGAGATCTCCGCAACTATTGCCGAGGTTTCGACACAGGTTGCAAATACCGCTCAGAATGCCGCTCAGGCAGGTGATCTGTCCAAGCAGACTCAGGATAAGGTAAATGAGCAGGATCGTGAGATACAGAACATGGTTCAGGCAATGAACGAGATCAGCACAACATCTCAGGAGATCGAAAAGATAATCAAGACTATCGAAGATATAGCATTCCAGACCAACATTCTCGCACTGAATGCGGCTGTTGAGGCAGCAAGAGCCGGTGATGCCGGTAAGGGATTTGCGGTTGTTGCAGATGAAGTACGTAATCTTGCAAGCAAGTCCGCTGAAGCAGCAAATTCGACCACATCGCTCATAACCGCATCTATCGAGGCGGTAGGAAAGGGCAGCAAGATAGCGCTCTCAACTGCCGAGTCTATGAAGGAAGTCAAGGAAATGTCTTCTCAGACGGCTACACTTATCACACAGATCGCGTCAGCAAGTGCCGAGCAGACAGATTCTATCCGTCAGATAACCACAGGTATCGAGCAGATCTCTCAGGTTATCCAGACAAACTCCGCTACAGCAGAAGAAACTGCTGCATCGTGCGAAGAGCTCTCCGGACAGTCGAGACTCCTCAAGGATCAGGTATCAAGATTCAAGATCAACAGATGATCTTTCCGCACATTTCATTACAATCATTACAGCCGGCAGCGATAATCCGCTGCCGGCTGTTATTATGTATTCATGCACCTGATGTTTGTTTATCAGGTAATGCGCTGTTGTCAATATAGTTCGGGCAGGCTTTCCTTAGTCACTGCATATGGGCTTGAATAGACTGCACGCAGCATTTCTGAAGTGGTGTATTCTTCGGAGAGACAGAATTCACGTGACCATGTCATATAAGAAGCCCAGCCGGTCTTTTCGTTGTGTACTGCCTGAGGGTCAGGAAGAGTTCCCGTTTCGCCGATAAGCACGATCTTCGGTTGTGGGGTTATTTTCAGCATATTGTTGTACATTTCTGTCTGAGCGGTGTGGCAGTGCTTTTCCGGGTACATATCCCTTGAAATGATATCCACAACATCATCACCGGGGTAGAACTCTTTTTCTGTAGCATTCCACACCCAGATCAGATTGTCGAGCCGATGCATCTCCGTGAATCTCCTGTACATTATGCGGTACAGCTTTTTCAGAGCGTCCGCACCTTTAGCTCCCCACCAGAACCATTTACCCTCGCCCTCGTGGAACGGTCTCCATAGGATCGGCACTCCCTTATCGCAGAACGGACGCAGATATCCTGCAATAGTATCCATATCCGACAGAAGAGCAGTATTCTCTGGAGTTCCGTCAATAACAGCCTTATCAGCGTCAAATCCGGTGTTTACGGTAAAAAAGGACTTAGAGCGTCCGCCGAGAGGTGAGAACCAGTGCCAAGTGAAAGTAATGAGCCCCTTGCGGTCAGCCCATTCCCACGCACGCCGCAGAGTACCGAAGTTGTCCGTTACTTCTGTCATGCACTCGTCATCGGTATCAAGATAATTTATATTCGGGGAATATGAAAGCAGCTCAAATCCGAGAAGCGCCGGTTCTCTGCCTGTTATTTCCCTGATATGATGCAGCTCTTCCATTTTCATTGTCTGGGTATGCTGACCTGTAACTATTCTGTCTCCTGATATCTCTGCGAGATATTTCATTACGTTTTTTACGCCCTGCTGTGCATTTTTATTGCATGGTGTTTTGATCTTATCGTCCATAGCTGACCTCCTTGCTGCAAGATCCGTTTATGTCTGCAATATAATTCTATCACAAAATAAGCCGGTATGCAAGCAGAAAACTAAAGGGAATGCTGTACAAATTTGCAGCACTCCCTTTTTTGCAGGATTTTCATTTACCGCCGGTCGTTGTCACTTCCTGTGTATTCGCAGTACAGTCACTGACAGCGGCGAAACGGTGTAGTTGAACTTTTCCGAGATTCCCTCAGCAGCGGAGGTCTTCAGTGTCACTGTCTCGTCCAGTCCAAGAATATTATCGGCAGTCAGACTGTCGGCTGCAACGATCTCCACGTCTGCGGTGCCAGTGAGCGCGCCGGCATTTTGAAGATCTACCGCAAATGTCTTGGGCGTATCCTTTTCATTCACGAGCTTGACGATTATATCGCCCGTATTATCGGTGCTTACGACCTGATAAGCTTCAGAAGCGGACGATACCGGAATATTGTAATCTATCATGAGCTTGTCGTCCATATAGCACTTTACATTTGAGCCGGAGGCAACTATTTTCAGCGAGTAAGTCTTTCCGTCCTGAACTCTGCAATTTGTTACGGTTCCGCTCACCTGATCGGATTTCACTCCGTCCTTTACTCTTTGCAGACATGAAACGGTGTTGTTCCAGCCGCCGATGTTCCAGAACCAGTTATTGTTCTTGTCGCCAACAGAGAAGGGGATAAGGAATCCTTCCGCACCGGAGATCTTAGTCGCATCAAGTGTATAGGTGTAATTTGTCCAGCTTTCATCACCGAAATAAGCTGCCGAGCCGGTTGTGGAATGGAGATTTGTATTTGTCGTTGCCGAGGACTGTTCGAGAACGCCGTCCTTTATTTCCCATTTTCCGTCGGAGATCTTCTGCCAGCTTCCGAGACTGTCCGAAGAAAAATCGTCCTGTGCGTAAACATCTCCGGTGGAATTGTCAACTATCTTTATATTGTCGAATTTTGCTGCGGTATTCCATGTTCCGACGCCGACCTTTCCTGCAAATTCGTCCTGTCCGGTTATCTGCGCCCCTTCCAGTGCAGAGTTGAGCAGTGTGGTCCCGGCGTTGCGCGAGAAGATCTGCTGTACATAATAGTTAGTCGAGCAGGTGACGGTATTGTTTCTGAACCATATCAAATCGGGCGACCAGTGGGTAGCAGTACGGTTTCCGAACAGCGGAGCGTAAGCTGCAAGCTTCACGATATCGCCGTTTCGTTCAAGTCCCGTCATATACGCTGCTTCGGCAAGCGCTGCCTTCATATTGTTGGACTGTGCCGCATACTCGCCGAGGAATACGGGTATTCCGCCGCCGTAAAGATACTTTTTCATATTGTCGGTATCCCGGCTGTAGTTTTTCTCATCGTAGTAGTCGCTGTGTTCGAGGAACCACTCAGGCGCGTTGTAATAATGGTGATCTATCAGTCCGGCAAACTCTGTGATATTCCCGAATTCTTCGATATCGAGCATTTCCTTTGCGTATTTGTACGCACTCATGTACATTCCCTGTCCGCTGTCTCCGTCGTCGGGACCTGCTGTGAAGATCAGTTCAATGCCTTCAAACATTTCGGGAGCTTCTTTCTTCGCTTTCACGAACGCTTTTGCAAATTCGGTATATTTTTCAAAGAACACATCGCCCCAGTTCTCGTTTCCGATACCGACATATTTCAGCTCAAACGGCTCGGAGTGACCCATAGCGATCCGCACTGCTCCCCACTTTGTAGAAGCGTCACCCCGACAGAATTCCACAAGATCAAGTGCGTCCTGAATGTACCTGTTAAAGCTGTCGCTGCCAACAACCGGCTCGCTGCCGTGCCCCTGTGCCATACAATGCATTCCGCAGTTGAGAACCGGTACGGGGAGTGCTCCGAGATCCTCAGCCAGCAGGAAATACTCGTAAAATCCCAGTCCGTAGCTCATAAATGAGGGGTTAGGATCATTTGTGATACTTTCGTTTGTCCAGATATTCTGTCCCTGCTTACGTGCAGCAATATTTCCGTATGTGCCGTCAAACAGCAGCGGCTCGCCGTCCCTTCCGACTCCTATAGAGTCCTTCCAGCTATAGCCAAGTTCAAGCGTATATCCCTCGACCACGCAGCCGCCGGGGAAACGCAGAAACTCAGGTTCAAGCGCCTCAAGCTTTTCAGCCAGATCTTTTCGCAGACCGTTTTCTCTGCCCTTGTAGGTGTCCTGTGGAAACATCGAAACGAAGTCGATATCGAGCTTTCCGTCGTCCATTCGTATCATCAGTTTCACATTCTTTGACGCTCTTATCGCAGGTGTGAGTGTGACTTTGTATTTCTGCCACTCGCCTGTGACTGAAGGTATCTCTTCATGTGCAACAGATGTACCGTCAACTGTGATATCGAAGATGACCCTGCCGGTGTAGCCGTCAACGCCCCGTAAATAGGCGGAAACATCATAAGATGCGCCTTCGGTGACTGCCATTCCGTCAAGGAATCCTTTGTTTGCGATACCGGCGCACTCACCCGAAGTGTTTTCAAGGTGCATATAGTTCGGATTATTCTCATTGAGCGGCTGATAACCTCCGTCAGGTATTCCGCTTCCTGTAATTACTTTTGCGCTGATATCACCGACATCGGTCCAGGCATGGCGCTCATTTCCGCTGGCGAGTTCTGTGAACTCGAATGAACGGTTCTGCACCATTTCTGCGTAAAGTCCCCCGTCAGCGGCAAAGTTGATATCCTCGATAAATATTCCGAACAGGGTATCGCTTATGTCGTGGACTTCCGTTCCCGCGTCTATCATCAGCGAGTAGTTGCTGTCTGCGGTATCGTAGGCTGAGATCTCTCCTGCCGTTCCGTAGATCCCGGATCTGTCAGGCTGATCTTCGGAAGAAACCGGTCCGACGGAAGTTGTCTGTTCGGTTGTGTCCTCCGTACTGTTCGTATTGTCCGGAGTACCGCAGCCGGCGCAGCCGAGAATTATCGCTGCGCAGATAAGTAGGGTCGTTGCTCTTTTTTTCATAGTGCTCCTTTCTGGTATTGCATTTGTTTCTTCTGATGACGAAAATGCAAAGATGAAAAACAAAAATTTACAAAAAATACATAATTTGTCTGCATTTGTTTTAGTGGTATGTACAAATCTTGTTTTTTAGCAAAAGATGTATTTACAAATCTTGAAAAATATGTTATTATTAGTACAGGATAAATGACAGAAAGAGGATAGCTTATATGGAAGACTATAAATATCTTGCTATTGTAGATTGGGTAAAGAATTATATATCCGCCGAGCACCTTAAATCAGGTGACCGCTTTCTGACCGAAATGGAATTGTGTGCAATTCATAATGTCAGCAGACAGACAGTGCGTCAGGCAATGATGAAGCTTGAAAGTGACAATGTTATCAAGCGTGTGCGCGGAAGCGGCACTTTCGTCAGCGGAGGTGTCCGTCAGTCAGCTGCCGTAACAGGCACTATCGGCGTTATTTCAACATATTTCAGCGATTATATTTTTCCCCATATCATTACCGGTATCGAAAGCGTTCTCAATGATACCGGATGTCCTATCCAGATAGCGATAACGCATAATCTCGGATCTGAAGAATCACAGGCTCTCAGCAGTATGCTGTCAAACGGTGTCCGCGGACTTATTGTCGAGCCGTCAAGGAGCGCTCTTCCGAATATGAATACGGCACTGTACGAGGAGATCGACCGCAGCGGTATCCCACTTGTATTCTTCAATGCAAAGTATGCGTGGTCAGATGCTCCGTGTGTAGCAATGGACGATACTGCGGCAGGGAGGATAGTTACCGACTATCTGTTTGAATGCGGACATACCGGGATATCCGCATTTTTTGTTTTCGACAATTTACAGGGACACAAGCGTTACCGCGGATTTATGGAAAGCTGTCTTGCACACGGAATGACCGAATCGGAAGAAAAAGTGTTATGGTATGCCGCGCATGACGGAACAAAGATGTTCGGTTATGAAAAAAAACGGATACTTAATATACTCAGAAGCTCCACCGCAGTAGTCTGCTTCAATGATATGCTTGCTGTAGAACTGCTCAGATTCTGCCGCGAAAACGGAGTCAGGGTGCCGGAAGATGTTTCGGTAGTCGGGATAGATGACTCAAAATATGCGGCTGTATGTGATGTTCCGCTGACCACTGTGCATCACCCGCACAGCAGGCTCGGCGAGGCTGCCGCAAAGGCGCTCCTTCGCAGGATAGAAGATCCCGGATCCGCTCAGAGCGATATTCTGTTTACACCCGAACTTGTGGTAAGAGAATCGGTTAAGCGCATATGAGAATGAAATACGATGCATCGGTAAATCAAATGCCCGCAGACGGATATCCTGCCGTGTGCGGGCATTTTTGCGTTTACTTGCCTGATACAGAAGAATCAACGAACATTCTCTCGGCATCTCCGCTGTACTTTCGTATTACGAACGGGATCCCCTGAAACTCGACCGCCTCGTTGAGAAACATATTTATAGCTGTGCTCATGTCCAGACCAAGCGAATTGAAAAGCTCCTGAGCCTTTGTTTTTGTTTCGGAATTCATTCTTATTGTAATACTCGTATCATTCATATATTCCCTCCGTTATTCTGGACTCAATGAACTATCGCCTGTTCGGTATCTTTATCAAAAATATGTATTCTGTTCGGGTCGAGGGCAACAGTTATCGTGCTTCCGTAGCGTGCTGTGGTATTTGCGTCCACCTTTGCAGTCCACTGTACCTTCTTTACATTTGCATAAGCGTCATCAGAGAACTGGCGATCAACCTCTGCGGGCTTTTCATTGAGCAGATTGAAATAAAGCAGCGCCTCCGAACCGAGAAGCTCATAGCCGTTTATCTTTACCTCAATCTGTGTATCGGTATGTATCGAAAGTTCCATTTCATTCTCGAATATTCTTTCCGGACGGATACCCATGATAACTTTTTTGCCGACATAGCCCTTTTCTCTTATAGTTGCAGCCTTCTTGCCGGGGAGCTTTATCGTGTGGCGGTCAAAGTCAAGGAAGATCTCTCCGCCGTTTTCTCTGACCTCGGCGTTTACAAAATTCATCTGAGGAGAACCGATAAATCCGGCTACAAAAAGATTATCCGGATTGTTGTACAGTTCACGCGGAGATGCGACCTGCTGAACTATGCCGTCCTTCATAACTACGATACGCGTGCCGAGCGTCATTGCCTCTGTCTGATCGTGAGTTACATAAATTATAGTTGCACCGAGTCTCTGATGCAGCGCGGATATCTCTGCACGCATCTGTACTCTGAGCTTTGCGTCAAGGTTTGAGAGCGGTTCGTCCATAAGGAACACCTTAGGTTCGCGCACTATCGCGCGTCCCATAGCTACACGCTGACGCTGACCGCCTGAGAGAGCTGCCGGCTTGCGTTCAAGGAGTTCTTCAAGATCGAGTATTACAGATGCATCTGCGACTTTTTTGTTCACTTCGTGCTTCGGAGTCTTGCGGAGCTTTAGTCCGAATGCCATGTTTTCCTTGACGGACATGTGAGGATAAAGCGCGTAGTTCTGGAAAACCATTGCGATATCTCTGTCCTTGGGCTCGACATCATTCATTATTTTCCCGTCTATCAGTAACTCTCCGTCGGAGATATCCTCAAGACCTGCTATCATTCTCAGAGTCGTGGACTTTCCGCAGCCTGAGGGGCCGACAAAAATTATGAATTCCTTATCCTCGACTTCAAGGTTAAAGTCTTTCACTGCCTCAAACCCGTTGGGGTATATTTTATAGATATGTTTTAAAGACAGACTTGCCATTGTTCAGTCCTCCTGTTGATGATTAATTATTTTCAAAGCTGAAAACCGGTCTGCCGTTTTCCCAGCGTATCGGCATCAGCATAGCGTGTCTGTTCGGATTGTAGAGCGGATCTCCCTCGATCTCGGCTTCTGTTCTTGCGTGGAATACGAGTATATCGTTACCGTCCGCATCTTTGGTGAATGAATTATGACCCGGACCGTAGATACCCTTTCCGGCATCGGTCTTCAGCACCGGATAACGCTCTTTTGACCAGCTGCGCGGATCGAGAAGATCGGCACTTTCGTCTGCTGTCAGCATTCCCATACAGTATGCGGCACCGGTATCGCTTGCGGAATATGTGAGGAATATCTTACCGTCTCTTTTTATTACAGCGGGACCCTCGTTTACCCAGAAGCCGTGACGTTCCCAGTCATAGTCGGGAGTAGTCAGCAGCACCTGCACGGTATCAAGTGTATTTCCGTTTTTCATGCGGGCAATGTATAGATTTGATATCTGTTTTCCGACACCGACTTTTTCCGCCCACACATAGTAGTAGGATCCGTTGTTCTCAAACACAGTCGCATCAAGCGAGAATGCGTTGAACGAAAACTCGTCATCGGGGTGAGCTTTCATTTTGCCGAGTTCACACCACTTTCCGGTCATCGGGTCACTTCCGTCACATTCAAGGACGTATGGGCGTATCTTCCAGATATCGTCCTTCTCGCCGCCGGCAAAATATATGTACCATTTTCCGAAAACGAAGTGCAGTTCGGGTGCCCAGATATGCTTGCTCATAGGACCGCTTTCGTGGCAACGCCAGATCGTTTTTTCTTCTGTGTCTGCAAGACCTCCGAGAGTTTCGGAGCAGCGCAGCACTATACGGTCATAAGCCGGCACTGACGCGGTGAAGTAATATTTTCCGTCTGTGTGACGATATACATAAGGATCTGCACGCTGCGGTATCCATGTCTTGTTGAAAATAAGTTTTTCGCTCATAATATATCGTTCCTTTCGTTGCAGGATACGGTGTATTGCCTTTCCGAAAGCAGAAGCAGAAACTTCTGTTTTCGGAAAGGTGGGGGAGAAGCTCCCCGCACCATTCCTTTGGAAAAATGAATTATTCAACACTGAGAAGCTCGATGTAAGCGCCTTCACCGCCGATGTGTACATATACGGGGGAATCGGCAGTCATAGAGGTCTTGATCACAGCCTTTTCGGTCTCGACACTGCTGTCTGCGAAGTGGAATGTGATGTCAACGGTAGCTTCGTCGCCGTTGCGTGTGCAAACGATCTCAGCGTTTGCGCAGGTCATCTTTGTGAGCCAGTCAGCCCAGTCTGTCCACGACATTTCATAGGTCGGCTCATAAATGCCGCCCTCGGGACACCAGCCGTAAGCGTCTGCACGCATGACAAAGTACTCGGCATAGCCTTCATAGTTGTCAGCACTGGGGATAGTGTCTGCCTTTACGGCGGTGTTGGAGAACGCAAGAACGAAGTTGTCCCAGTTATTTATGCCATCTGAGTAGTTGTTGAGCGTGAATTTGAGCGTCGCACCGTCCTTGAGCTCATATCCGTCTGTGTGGTCTGTCCACCAGCCGAGCTCTCTGTCGGTGTTACCGAGGGTCGCGATCGCGGAAGCGTCGGGAGTGATCGGCATGAGAACTACGGGCTCAGGCTCGGGCTCAGCGTCACCTGCGTCATATTCGGGAGCTACAGGCTTCTCGGGAGGATTGCCCTGCTCGAAGAGGGTCTTTACCTGTCCGTCTGTGAGAGTGTCATTGTAGATATAGAACTCGTCGATGAAGCCCTTGAAGCTGGTATCCCAGTAGTTGATACCGATGTGACCCTCGGTTCCTGTACCCGCGAAGAGCTCCGGAGAGATACCCTGATACCACATATTCTCGCCGTTGCAATCCCATTTGAGCTCACCGTTCAGGTAATACTTTGATGTCAGGCGCTCCATACCGTCATCAGCGACATAGCGGGTGCCATCTGTAACGATAGCGATATGAACCCACTCACGCTTGCCGTGTTCTTCACCGTCATCTGCAACGTCACACCACGGGAAAACACCGCGCTCATCCACCTCAGTGCCTATAGAAGAGTTGCGGCTCCATATTACCGGGAAGTGATCAGCGCTGTTGAATTTGGTCTTGGTAATGCTTACCCACGCGCAGGGGTTGTTTTCGTCTGCGGTGACGAGGTTGCGCCCCATCTGGATAACCGGTCCGTATTCGGATACGCGGTCGGCATTGTACCAGAAAGCGATAGTGTAAACATCGTTGTCTATCTCCGGCATATCGAAGTCAGCGCCATATTTTCCGTCGAGGTAGAGCGCGTTGCCGACTGCGCCCTGACCCTCTGCGAGAAGAATATCGTGGCTCGACTCTACGATCTTGCCTTTCGCGGTGGTATCTGCGAATCCGCTGTTATCCTCGTTGCGCTCAACAGCGGTAAGTCCGTCGGTTGTCTCGAAGTCAAGGTGAACGAGTGGTTCAGCTGTGATAGCCTCTGCTTCTACAGGAGCGGGAGCAGCTTCTTCCGAAGCCGCAGCAGTGGTAGTGGTATCCTCTGTCTTTTCTGTAGCTGCTGTGGTTGTATTCTCGGAAGCGGCAGTTGTGGTAGATGCGGGAGCATTATTGTTTCCGCAGGCTGCCAGAGACAGCACCATACCAAGTGCAAGTACGAATGATAACTTTTTCTTCATGGTGATAATTCCTTTCTATAATATCCCTTATCGGGACTGATAACTGTATTACTGATTATCTGCTCTCATCTTCTCATATTCCGCAACTTCGGATTCTGTAAGTACATTGTAACCGTTAGCACCGAAGTAATCGAGCATTGCCTGTGCGTGGAAATAGTTTGCCTTGCGGTTTGCTTCTTCTACATAGTCGGCAGCCTGTGCGGTACCGTTGTCAACGAGGTCATGGATACCGATGCTGTTGAAATACTCATCGCAGAAGTTCCAGTAACCTGCTATACTCGTCCAGCCGAAGGAGATAGGCTGCATACATGACTTGAAGTAGTCTCTCCAGAGCTGTGTATGTTCTTCGTCCATGCCGGCACAGAACACCTTTATGTATTCGTCCCATACGCCGCTGTCCTTTGTGATCGGAACAGGCATTACATCATATTTGAGGGCTGTTCCCATAGCGTTCACGATGCTCTCGTCGGAGTATATCTCGCAGCGTGTGTACCAGCCGTCAACACCGAAGGACATGAACTTGAGCAGTTCATAAGCTTCACGCTGATTTTTGCAGGAGGTGGTGATACCGCCGTAGTCGATAGTTGCGATCGAGTGATGATCCGCGCCTGCATCTGCGTCGCTCACAGCAGGGATAACATACGGAACTATATCGAGGTTGTAAGCTTCTTTATAAGCTGGTGTGTTCCATGTATTCTGGAATGTCCAGAAAGCTTCGGAGAACAGAGCTGCGTGACCGGTATTTCCTGCCCAGCCTTCCCAGTCTCCGCACCAGTCTTCCATAGCCTGTGTCTCTGTGGAGGGAGCAATATATCCGCCGAGTTTGAGATTTGAGAATTCCTGCTCTCCGACAGCCCATTCCGTAAGGTCAAAAGTCTTTCCGTTAAAGCCGAATTCTCCGATTATATCCTGTCTTGCGGCAATACCGTAGTATGAGTCGAGACGGTTGTAGTAGCCGAGTCCGTAGTAAGCCATTCCGTCAGGCGAATTGAGCACGGTAGCATCCTTGATGAGCTGTATCATCTCAGACCATGTCCACTGCTGTGTGGGAACTTTGAGGTTAAGAGTCTCCAGGACATTGCGGTCGATGAACATAGCGCCGGGGAAGAATTTTACCGGAACGCTGTATCTCATTCCGCCCTCAAGGTTATAGGTGCCAAGACCTGCGGATATTATTGTGTCAGCGAGGTTTTTTGTTTCCTCATCGCTGTTGAAGTATGCCGAGATATCAGCAAGCAGCATATTCGAGAGCGCATAGTCGCAGTCCGAATGCATTATGATGTCCGGAGCCTGATTGTTGCTCACAAGTGTTGAAAGCGTGGTGTTGTAGTTTGCGACATTCTCATACTGAACATTTACGGTGATGTTCGGATAGATCTTCATGAATCTGTCCGCAAGAAGCTGAACAGTCTCGTCCTGATCGAAGTGGAAGTAGGTCAGTGTGATGTTCTCGGTGGTCATATCCTTGTACTTTTTGTACTGATGTGAGCTGCCATCTACGGTCACAAGGTCGTAATCATTGGTGACAGATGCCGCACCGCCGGTATTTCCGCCTGATGAGGTATTTCCGGTCGAGTTTCCGCTGTTTTCACCGCCGGACGGAGCATTGTTTCCGCCGCCGCAGCCTGCAAGAGCGCCTACAGTCAGACACCCTGCCAGTAACATTGACATTATTCTTTTCTTCATAGGTTCCTCCATTTGTTTTTGGCAGTTCCGTACTTGCGGCACCGCCTTTATTTTTTGACAGGCTGATCTGCCTGCACAGTTTCATATTATTCTCCGGTAATACCGGTCCTGTCGATACTCTCGACGAAATGTCTTTGCAGTACAAAGTACAGTATCATAAGCGGGAGTATGCTGAGAAGAGTTCCGGACATATTGATCGACTCGTTCAGGTTTGTTGCACCGGCTGTTGCCGTCTGCTGGTAGCTGGAGAAGTTTGCTGCGAAATTGTCCAGCTGCACCACGAGCGTCGTCCATTCGGTCTGTCCATAGACACCGTGTACATAAAGTTCTGTAAGATAGGACTCGTTCCAGTACCATACGAACGAGAAGAGCGCAACTGTGATGAACGCAGGCTTCGCACTCGGAAGTGCTATCCTGAAGAATGACTTGAAGTGACCCGCTCCGTCTATTCGTGAAGCTTCTATCAGCGCTTTGGGTATTTGACGGAAGAACTGCCAGAAGATCAGTATGAATATCGGTGCCTTGAATCCCTGCGCAAACAGCGCCGGAAGAATGAATGCCCAGATCGTGTTAAGTATGCCGAGATTTGAATACAGCACATAAGTCGGTATCATTGTTATCTGACTCGGAAGCACGAAGCTGAGGATTATTATTCCCATTACTATCTTCTTGCCCTTGAAGTCGAATCTTGCAAGTGCGTATCCCGTTACCGAGCAGGAGATCAGATTGCATAATGTCGGTACGCCCGCGATAACGATGCTCTGCCAGAGCGCATTCCAGAAATCCATGCTCTTTGCAGCCTGCTCATAGTTTGAAAAATTCAGCGAGCTCGGCAGCCACTTTATTGAGGAATCCAGCAGGTCGTCAAGGGTCATCAGACTGCTCGATACCATGTGAAGTATCGGATAGACGTAGATGAATCCTATGCAGATCAGAAGCGCATAGACCGCGAACTGCTTCAGAAAGCCTTCTCTGTCCTTCGTACCGAACATGAAGCGGTGTATCTTCTCGCGCGTGAACCTTTCACGCAGCGGTTTTTTAGTAGTCGTCCCGTTTCGTTGTGTGCGTTGTGATCCTGCCTTTCGCGCGCTGCTGTTCGATCCGTTTTGCATTTCTGCGATTCCTCCTTTCTATCCTCTTTTTGTTGTGCTTTTCTCTCTTCCGAGCCTTCATAGCACGTTTTACCTGCTTCTCATACTGATCTTTTCGTGTTGCAAGAAGCAGTGCGAACAATCCTACAAGTATCAGCACGACTATCGAGTACAGCCACGCCATAGCCGATGCATAACCATATCCTTTTTCTTTTGTGCCGGAGAACATCGAATCCTTTATAAGTACGATTATCGGGTTTTCACTGTTGTTCGATATGAACACGACTGTGTATATCGTATTCAGCAGTATCATGGATTTCAGGTTCGGCAGCGTTATTTTCCAGAAACATTCCCAGCCCGAGCCGCCGTCGATCTTCGCAGCTTCATACATGGACTTGTCGATCTTTTGCAGTCCCGACAGGAATATCAGTATCTGCACGCCCGAATACCAGAGTGTTGTTATCATATTGCTGAAAACATCTGATATCGGTTTTGCTATCATTTCCGGAAGCACTGAACCTATTGCACCCGAAAGTGCTGTCGTATCTATAGCGGAAACGCTTCCTGCACCCTGAGCGTTCAGCATTCCGAGTATCGGTCCGCTGACGATAATAACCGGGAGAAAGAATATCAGGCGGAAGAATCCCTTGCCCTTTATCTTCATGTTCAGCATCATTGCTATGATAAGCGCGAACACTACTATGATAGGTACGGATATTATCGTGGAGGTCAGATAATCTACAAGCTGGATCATAAAATCCGGATCCTGTATGAGTATCTGTGTGAAGTTTCCGTGTCCCACAAAATTGAATATCCTGCCCAGAGGGGTTATGCGGATATTGTTCAGCGCGTACCAGAGCGAGCTCCCCAGCGGATATGCGAGAAACACCGCCGCACCAATGAACCATGGTATCATGAAGATATAGCCCATTCGTGCGTAACGTTTTTCGAGCTTTCCGGATTTCAGGTGCTTCATTCGCTCTTTGAGAGCTTTTTTTTCTGCACGGGTCATTTTCTTGGTATCCGCCACGGTCACTCACCCCCCTTTACGGTGTAAGAGAGAGCTCCCACGGATATACCGCCGTCGGTCAGCTCCGAGCCGGTGTAGTTGATATAGACGATAACTCCGTTGTCATAAGTGACCTTCACAAGTCCGCTGTCGGCGATCTCATGCGATATGATGCATGAATCCCCGATTTTTCCGGAAAGTTCACGGAGCGCCTTGTCATATTCAACTATCGTATCGCGGTATGATGTGTATTCAAGTGAATACAGATTGCTTGAATTTGTGTATATGAGCTTTGATGAATCCTCGGCTGAAAGGTAGAACGACGGGTACATTCCCGCTTCTGCCATTCGCAGGAAATTCTCCTTCTTGTTTGCTTCAAAGTTCACATATTCTGAATATGTAGGGATTATCCCCTTGAATACCATTGACATGAACGGTATCTCGCAGTCAAGATACAGATAATCGGAGGAGCTGAGCGGCATATCCAGCATAGCGTCAGCGTATTTCCAGAGATATGCGTTCGGCGTTTCGAGCAGAACGCTGCATTCTTCGCTTGCCGCACTGACCGCATCCTCGTAGATATCCATAGTGTCGGTGCGTGTGTAGTACGAACCTTTCGAACTGTACGAGAACAGCTTTTCTGTAATGCCGGAAAGCGCGATATTAGCGACATCGGCTGAGGTGAGATCTCTTGTCAGGTGAGCAAGGTCACTGCTGCTGCGTCCGGGCATAAGATAGTAGAATGTGTCAAATACCTGTCCGTGAGTTTCATTTTTGAATGTTCTCTTGTTCACCATTTTCATTACATTGTATGTGGTGGAATGTGTGTCTGCGTTCACGGAAAGTGCGTCATCATAGAGATATACGGAATTTCCGGATTCTGCCTGTTTTTTTATCAGGTTTTTCAGTGCGGAGTTTCCGCCGATATTTCCGTCGGCGCTGAGTGAATTTATGGGAACATCATATATTCCGCCGTTCTGCCAGCCCTTATAGACCGACAGTATATTGTTCACTCCGAGTCCGCGGAGCTCGTCAAGTATATTTCCTGCCTGATCCGCTGTGGTCATGGTAACTGCCGTGGTACCCATAAGAAACGCTTCACGGTCCGTGCCGAGAAAATCAACACGTGTTTTGTAGCTTGTATCGCTCTTAACCAGCTTTCCGCTGTCAAGCAGGTAGCTGCGGTAGGAGTTTGCCATTCCCGAATAGTCGGCATTTTCTTCCGAAAGCAGGCGGTAGCGAACTGTGAGATCTGAGTGCATTCTGTCCTGCTCGACCGACGGAACTGTTCCTGAATTGGACTGATTCAGCGGCTGGACATATATATCTCTGAGCAGGAATTTTGAAAAGCATCTGTTATAATCGACCATAACGCCGTTTGGTACTACCTCGATGCTGCACCGCTCATCTCCCGACTCAACTATGCCGAGGTATGCGAGTTTGTCATCAAGGTGAGCGATACCGAATACCGGAGCGATCACATTGTTCGATGATGTGACAGTTTCAAAGCGTTCCCACAGTGTTGAGACTGCTGTGTGGTTTGTCATTCCGTCGTCTATGCCGTAGATGAGTCCCGAAAATCCGGTGGTGTAACGACCTTCTTTATTGTCAAGGTATATGAGCGCGCCGTTTCCGTCAGGTACGAGCATATATCCGTCCTGTTCGTCCAGATAAGTATATCCGAGGAAAGGGAACAGGCTGACTGTACTTATGTAGGTGCCTTCCTTGTTTTCCTTTATTGATTCGTCCGGTACACGGACAATAAGGTCGTCTCCTTTGAGACTTATTTCAACACCGAGATCGAACTGGTAGTTGCCCTTGAAGCTTATTTTCGCGTAGATGCCGTTATCGGTGTAATATGTTTCGATCTCGTTCGCAACTGTGTTCACATCTACCTGATATGTGTTGAGCGTTCCGATTATCGCGTTAATAACGATGCCGCTCTTCATATATCCGGTCCAGCTTGCGTTGTTCTTGCCGTCGTCCTTTTCATCGCTTACTGTCGAATCGAGGACTGCACCGGTCTTCTTGTTCTCAAGTCTTATCGAGAACTGCGGTTCGTAGTAGTACAGCTTGTAGGTATCGCTTTCGGCGACCTGCACGAATCCGTCGCGTGCTTCGACTTTTGCGCCGAGGGCGGGTATGGGTTCAGAATGTGAGTGAGTACCCTTCACAATATCCGTCTCAGCCCCTGAGATGATTATTATTGCGAGTACAACGCCGATAACGATGAGTGCTGCTGCTCCGATGATAACGGGGATAAGCCATTTTGGTCTTTTAGTATCCAAGTCTGTACACCCCCTCGCCTATGAGCGCTCCTATGAATCCGAATACCTGAGCCCAGAGAACATAGATTATGAATATCAGAAGCGCAAGTATCAGTGCCGCAAATAATGTAAGCAGTATCACCTTTACTGTCTGCCAGAATGTGAAGTTGTTGACCTCCTTCAGTCCTATGAATGCTATCACAGCGATCCAGCCGTATGTAAGCACAGACAGCATCGTCGTCAGGAAAATCTCATTGTTCGTGAGTATGTGCGACAGTATGTAGATGAGCGGCATGAACACTATGTAGGGTGTCAGGCTGTAGCATATAGAAGTGTATATCTTCTTTACTGTGCCTTCGCCCTCGTTTATTGTGCAGACGAGATATGTGCAGGCTGTCACCGCGATTACAACGGCGATTATTGCGCCTATGTCGCTGAGTATCTCATATCTGCCGTCCATAACGGTCTTCATAAGAAATCCGCAGGTATATTTGCTTATTACGAACTCAACTATGAAGATCAGCAGCAGCAGCGAAGGCATCAGCCAGCCCTCTCTGCCTTCAGCGGCGATACCGTAGGCGGTGTCCGCAGGTTTCTTCATAAATCTGAATGAGTAGCAGAAATTATCTATGAAGCGGTTCTCACGCAGCCTGCCGAAAAACTGCTTCGGTTTTGCAAGTATCTGTTTTTTCTTGTCAAGGACTTTCAGAACTTTTATCACAACTACAAGCAGCACGATGACAAGTATCACTGTGATTATGTTGTTTTTCAGCCAGACATTTCGTATTTCCCAGTAAGCATCTGAATAGCCTGAATGATCTTTTGCGAGTCTTGCATATCTCATTGCCTCGCTGTAGTTCTCTTCACGGAAATAGCAGCGACCCATAGCCTTGTTCGCATAATCGAACATGGAGTTCATCTTCAGGATCTCGGTGAGCGGCTGCTTTGCTTCTGTATAGCGTCCCTTAGAGTAAAGGTACAGCGCATTATGCAGCAGATCCGTAAATTCTGTCGGCTGGTATATCTGTATCTGTGCCTTATCCGAATCGAGAACATATATCCTGTCCTGCTTGTCAACGGCGATACCGCTTACCATTGTGGAAAGTCCCACACGCTGAGAGCCGTCGTCCGGTCCGCCGAACACGAAGATCATCTCGCCCTCGTTGTTGTACTCGAATATATAACCCTGCTGATCCGCGACATATACGTTGTCGTGGTTGCCGGCGGCGACAGATGTCGGGGTATCCGCATAAGTTCCGTCGGTATTGTGGATCATGTTTGTTCCGGCGATGTTAAGACGTTTGAGCGTATCGTCCTTGTTGCCGCGTGTAACGGTGTATATGAGTCCCTTTTCGTCTATTGACAGGTTTGTGGGGGTAGCCGGGATATTGCTCACCATTTTTGCACGCTGCTCTTCGGTGAGGATCGCTCTGTAAATTATTGTGGTGAGACTTACCGAAGCGTAGTTCGTTCCGAAATATCCGAGGAATGTTCCTCCGTCGGTGGGCGATATCTCAACGATACCGTTTGTGTTTGATTCGCACACCACGAACATTATTCCCGCATCATTCACGACTATCTTTATCGGGAGAAAGCTTACCTCGTCACCGTACAGCGGACTTGAAGGTTTTGCATACTCGCCGGTAAGTTCTCCGTCGCTTCCGAATACGAATATCCTTCCTGCGTCGCGGTCTGCGACATAAACGCTCCCGTCTTTTGTTACGAACACTCCGCGCGGATTTTTAAGTGTCCCTTCTCCTATCACTCTGACAAGCTCGCCCTCTGCGGTACCCACAACTATCCTGCGGTTTCCCGAATCCGCGATATATAAAAGTCCGTCATCAGCCAGACAGATATCGCTCGGTGATGCCAGTGCGGTATCATCGAATTTTGTGACGGTAGAATGTGCCAGATAGGCGGTCTGCGTAGGACGTATCTGACCGTATCCGTTTATCGTGTACGTCACATAAGGGGTATCTGCAAACGCGGATACCGACAGCACTATACACGTTATGACTGCTGTCAGCAGAGCCGCGGCAAGGCGTTTCAGCTTTTGCATCTTCTTTCCCCCAATTCTTATTTGATACCTGAATTTGCCATAGTGTTCATTACCTTGTTCTGAAGGATTATAAACAGAATGAGGTTAGGCAGGAACATTATCAGTGAAGCTGCTGCCGCCATACCCTGTCCTGCAACAGTGTTGTTTGCGTTCACAAGGGTATTCATGTAGAAAGTCAGCGTCTTCATGCTGTCATCACTGAAAAAGTAACTTGAAGTTTCCATATTCGTCCACACCTGCTGGAAGACGAGTATAGCGGCGGTCGCAACTGCCGGCCTTATCATGGGCATTATAACTTTCAGATAAATGTCAAGGTCGGTCGCACCGTCCATGTACGCGGCTTCAAGCAGTGAATCCGGTACCTGCTCGACGAACTGTTTTACGAGGAAGAGCGCTACCGGCATTGCCACAAGCGGAAGTATGTGGGCAAGCAGATTGTCGATAAGTCCGAGCTTGCAGATAACAAGATATCTCGGTATGAGCACAGCCGTGCTCACGAACATGATCGCTATCTGGTTTATGCGTGTAAGCATATTGCGGCCCTTGAATTTTATCTTAGCAAGAGCGAATGCGGACATTGTGGTCAGCAGCAGTGCGAGTCCAACGGTCACAACCGTTACGATAAGGCTGTTGAACAGATATCTGCTCAGCGGTATGCCGCTGCTGTCGGAGAATTTTATGAGTTTGCTGAAATTCTCAAAGGTAGGGTTCTTTACAAAGAATGTCGGCGGGAAGGCGAACAGCTCTTCCATAGGCTTGAAAGCATGGTTAATGATAAAGACGATAGGCATACCCATGAATATGACCAGCGGAAGGATAAGAAGGATTATCTTGAGCTGACCTATCTCAAATCTTTTCGGATTAATTTTTCTGCCCTTCATCTTATCGTTCTCCTTTCCGGCTTAGACACCTTTGCTTTTCCGTAGGGGTCCTTATCGGTAAGCAGAGCGTTCGCGCCCTTGCTGAACAGCTGTACTATCAGCAGCAGGACTACCGATATTGCCGCCGCGTATCCCATCTCGTACCGCAGAAAGCCGTAGTCCTCGATGTGGTTCACAAGCAGCTGCGAAGCGTAGCCGGGAGACGGATTTCCGACAAGCATTGAGCTTATCATGCCGTTCTGGAAAGCTCCGACTATCGCCATGACTGCTGCAAACAGCATCTGCGGCTTCATCTGAGGTATCGTTATGTACACCATTTCCTGAAAACGATTGGTTATTCCGTCTATTGCAGCCGCCTCATACAGTGAAGCGTCAGTATTGAGAATACCTGCGATCATACTCAGGAACCCTATTCCCATAGAAGACCAGAGTCCGATTATAATTACTATCGGTAGCAGGAATCTTGAATCCGTCAGCCACAGTACAGGTTCTGTTATAACTCCGAGTTCCATGAGCCAGCTGTTCAGGAGTCCCGCCTGATCGCCGGAGAATATTACCTTCCACAGAACGGTCATAGCGACACCGGTGGTCATGCTCGGAGAATAGAGTATCAGTGCGAAAACGGTTCGCACGGGCTTTGTGAGGTTGCACAAAGCCCACGCGAGAATGAAGGAAAGAATATAACCGCCGATACCGACAACAACAGCATAAATTACAGTATTCGGCAGGACATATTTCATAAATTCCGCATCGTTCGTAAGGATAGTGATATAATTGAGAAATCCTACGAACTTCGGAAACTCGATAGCGTTGAAATTTGTAAATGAAAGTATTATTGCCAGAACTACCGGAACAAGAATGAATATCGTGAATATCAGCGCATACGGACCGATGAACAGCCAGCCGCGCCAGTTGTTCTCACGGCGGGAGATCTTGTTTTTTCTGCGCTTCACCGCAGGCTTTGCGGGGACCGCGGCGGTATTCGCCTGTGTTTCCATTAAACAAGCACCTCCTTGTTTTATCTTCCGAGTATCGGCATGATACTGTTGATATCCGGGATCACGTATTCTTTCAGGGTATTGCCCTCGCTGTCGATATATCCGAATTCTTCAAGCTTTCGCTTCATCTCACGGTCTATTACCTTCACAGCTTCGTCTATACGTGTCTGAGCGCTCTTTCCGTCAACCACTACGGAGTTGAAAGCATTGCTTATCTCACGTTCAAGCATATATGTTCCCGGAACACGCGCTACATCTATAACGTTTTTGGCAAATTCAAGTATTACTGCCTTGTGTGAGCTGTCAAGCGGGAGACGCTCAAAGGCTTCGACATTAGCGGTAGTCCACAGATATTCGTCACCGTAAGTTATCTGCATAGTCTGACCGAATTCAGCCTGGATCGGAGTGGAGGACCACCATTTTATAAATTCCCACGCCTTTGCTTCACGTTCGGTACTGCTTTTGAAAATGACAGTAGATTCCGCACAGCCGCAGGTGTTTCTCGCAATGCTTCCGTCTTCCTGTTCAAGCCCGGGAACTATCGAGATGTCCCATGAGCCGGCAAGCTCAGGCGCAGCGTTGCTGATAAGGTTGTATGTTCCGTAATCGCATATACCTATCGGTATATCGCCGTTTCTGAAATGCTGGTAGAAGTTGTCGATATCCACCGGCATATCATATACGGTGAACAGGTCGGTGAGTGTAGTAAAGCCCTTTACCGATGCTTCGCTTCCGAGAGTGGTACCGTCCTGTGCAAGTCCGGAGTACAGCGCTCCGCCGCTCTGAACGATCAGCGGGGTAGTGCCGTGAAAGTTTCGCATAGCTCTCATGCCGGCGGTAGGATAGTAGAAGTTCAGTCCGCGCATCTGGAGTTCGGGAAGCATATCTATTACGTCCTGTATTGTGTCGGGCACTTCAAGTCCGAGCTTTTCGAGGACATCTGTACGGTAAACGAGCACCCAGAAATTCATTGTTTCCGGCATCGAATATACGGACTGTCCGATAGTTCCGGTAAGGAAGAAGCCCGGTTCATAGGGTGACGCGGTCTGCTGAAAATCCGGATACTGTGCCATATCCACAAGTGCGCCTCGTATTGCGAGCTCGTACGGTATCGTGTAGTTTATTCCGGTCGCAACATCGGGAGCGTTTCCGGAAGAATTTGCAAGCACGAGCTTGTACTGATCCGGCATTATGCTTATATCCACAGCTATGCCGCTCGCGGGAGTGAAATATTCGTCGATCATCTTCTGCATTACCTGCACATACTGGCTCGAACGGTTCACCCATACCTGAAGGTGATCGCGGTCAACGTTTGATGCCGAATACGACTGATCGAAGAACGATGCGACGAAGCGTTCTATCGCCTTCCATACCGTCTCGAAGAATCCCGGCGGATCCGGGAGCTTTGCGCCTTCCTGATAGATCCAGATACGATCTATCGCAAGCCCGTTCTGGAGAAGAGAGTCTATGGTATTTGCAAGATACTGGTTGACGGAGTTTGTGCTTGACGAAAGCTCTGCGATACGGTAGGGTATCTCGTCGGGCTTGTCGGCAAGCGAGCGGAGCTGGTTCGCCGCGATGAGCATTGAGGACATCACCGCGACATTGCCGCCGCCGGTGTAGCGTCTGGCGCTTGCTTCGAGTTCGGTGAGCTCATCGGCGTAGCCTCTGAGTGTGACATCAAGATCAGGGATATAGCGCGAAAGTGAAAGGTCTCTGTATTTGTCGGAATTTGTTCCCGCGACCTTTGTTATCTCCAGCGCGAGATCGTTCACGCCTGCCATTATCTCTTCGACCGATTCGAGGATATAGCATATCGGATCCAGCGTTATGGTGAAGGAGACTGTGTGCTCGCCGGGTTCAAGATACACTGAAAGCTTTTTTCCGTCATTGTCGGAGAGTGTGTATATCCTGTAGCCGGTGCTGTATGCCATCTGAGATGCCGCAAACGCTGAATCGGGTATCTTATCATCTACACGCACGTCCACGAAAACGGGAAAATCCGTCTTGTCGGACTGGCTGTAATTCATTGCTATGTAATAATATCCGGCAGTGTCTGCTGTGAAGCTGTATGAGAGGGACTGGCCGGCTGTATCGAATGATGCTGGGTCTATGGTGTTCAGTTCCGAATCGGTCACCTTATAGGGAGAAACGCCGGGGTCGAATTCTGCAACCGCGTGTATCGATGACTCGTTCGCATACAGATATTTCTCGCCCTCAACGGTGATCAGCGCATTGCCGTCGGCTGTATGAGTTTCTTTGTATTCGGGTATCTTTTCGGGCGCTGTGAGAGTTACCGCGCCGAGAAGGAAATTTCCGCTCTTGACAGTAAAGAACAGGTCATGCTCACCTTCGTCGAGTTCGATAAGGAAAGGTGCCGAATGTCTGCCGCTGCTGTCTGTGAAATATGTGCTCTGCCATTTTACGGACTTATCCGGAACGGTCACGACTTCATCGTTATATCTGTCATAAGCCTTTTCGGGTTTGAGCACCCAGTCTGAACGCAGCTTTATGTTGCGGCACTCGTAGAAGGGGAAGTTTCCCTCGTTGTCGAGTGACATTGAAAATTCGACCGGAAGCACCGAATCATCGTAAGATATATAATCAAATCGTATTGCATAAAGTGCGGTTTCCGGGACTGAGATCTTCAGTCCGGCAATATCGGGAGCGTGAAGATCGGCAGCGGTATCTGCTCCTGCGTAGCCGCGTGTTTCGTTTGTCACGGCTGAGCTGCTGCTGTCTGTGAAATTGAACGCGATGTCCTCGCCTGAGTATTCCTTTGCGCTGTAACCGGAGCTTACCTTGCTGTAATTGTTTGAGATACGCTCGCTTACGAACTGTTTGTCATATACGGACGAGGAAACAGAACCGGTATCTGATGCCGCCGAAGCGGTGACCGGGCTCATCGGAACAGCCATACCTGTAAACGATAACAAAAACAGTGCAGTCAATGCCTTTGAAAGATGTTTTATCGTCTTCTTCCTGTTCATACTTTTCTCCCTGACCGTTGAATTCGGGTAATACCGCACGATCTGTGTGAGGTATGCCCTTACGATTTAATAATAAAATTTTCTGTGCACCAGCACATAGGCATAAACGAGTGAGCTTAGACTGCCGAGAATGCACGCGATTATCAGAAGCTCAGTAAGTGTGACCTTCCACACATTTATAAATATCATAGACAAAAGCAGAAGCATCGCTATCCAGTACCCGAACAGGAATACTGTGATGAGGAGCCATCGTGCCGCGGTCTTTGCGGTATCGACGGCTATCTGCTTTTTTGTCATTCCTTCATAGTAGGAATTTTTTCTCCGCCTGAATCCTTCTCTCGGCGGTTTTTTCTTACTTTCCCGCTTCAATGTACTTTACTCCCCATACGCTCTCATCGTTTCCGACAGCCGAGAATGTCATAACTTCGGTCCCTGCCTCGTCCGGCATTTTGCAGAACACTCCGCTGTAAGTCTTGTCTCCGAGTGTCAGGTTCATATAATAAGAGCCTGTTTTCATTTCCCATGTTCCGGAGGACTTTTCGGTCTTTGCGGTACCGTCATCGTTAAGATAGAGTATCACAGGTTCAGCGATCTTTCCGTCGATCTTCATTCCCTGATCTATAAAGTAGTAACGTCCGGCAGTCTCCTGCATCGTATATCCGTCAGCCGAAACTTTCTCGCCCTGTGTCTGATACGGCAGCATACACGGCCAGCCCTCTTCGTTCACTATGAACTGATGGACACGGGGCGAATGTCTTTCTGTCCCGTCGTCAAAGCGTGTATGATAGACTATGAATTTTCTGCCGTCGTCATCTGCGAGAGCGGAATTATGTCCGGTCGCCATATATGCTTTTGTCAGGCTCGGAAGCATATAGTTTCCGGAAAGTTTAAGTCCGAAGTAAGCGTGGTTCAGTCCCTTTTCCGGCTTTTTTCCGTTCATATCGACATAGTCCCCGTCGGGCGTCTCGCTGCGGAACACTCTTATCTGATATCCGCCGTCGCGGTTAAGTCCGCCATAGGAGACGAACAGGTAATAATATCCGCTCTCCTCGTCCCAGAGTATATACGGACCTTCGATCGAGTTATGACCGCCGCCAAGCAGTCTTTTGCCGTAGTACGGATCAACGCTGTTGTCCGGATCTGCTGCCGGGTGAATGACCTTTCCGGTCTTTTCGTCAAGTTCGAGCAGGAAGATCCCGCCGCTCCACGAGCCGTACACCATCCACATTCTTCCGTCTGCGTCATAGAATACGGCAGGATCTATCGCATTCGGGTAATCCTCGAATCTGTATTCTCTTCCTTTTATATATGTACTTAATGCGTAGTCTTCATCAACATAGTCCAGAACATCTGTACCTTTTATTGTCTCGGCATCATAGCCCGAGTATATGAGCGCTCCCTGCCATTCAAAAGGACCTTCGGGGCTGTCGGATATGCCGTAGCAGAGGTTTGAAGCATTCCATGTAGATGTGGTGCAGTAGTACATTACGTACTTTCCCATAGCCTTATTGTATATGACATCGGGAGCCCATACGTGCTCTCCGCCCTGTTTTGCGTTGTCGGTGGGTATCAGGCTCTCCGGACTTCCGGCATAGGCGAATGCTTCGTCATAAACATCGTAGATCTGACCGTAAACGGTATTTGACTTACGATAGCCGTCCGCGACGAATCTCCATGTTTTCAGATCATCGCACGCTGCACAGGACATATGAGAACCGTAGATGTAATATTTTCCGTTCGCTTTTAATATGGAAGGATCATGGACCGATGCGCCTGATGACACATTGCCTTTTTTTATACCGTCGTAGCTTACTGTAAAATCGTAGTCCCTGTCCACCTCAGCCGCCTCCGTCTGCACCTGTGTCTGCTCGTCAGATGTTGTCTGTTTTTGTCCGCTGCATCCGGAAATTGTAATGACAACTGCCAGAACAGCTGCCGATATTTTGATCAACGAACTTCTCATATTACAACTCCTTTGCTTTTTGACGAAAAACTCTGACCGATGTATTTACGCTGTAATAATTATATACCCATTATCGGCCTGACTTCAATGGACAATGCTCTTAAATATATGGACAATTATCTCGAAAATGGCGTTATATTTTTAACAAAACAGCCCCGTAATGTTGTACATACAATTTCTTGAATGTTGTATGCCGTTACGGGGCTGTGAACAGTATGATGTGGGATCAGTAATTCAGCTTTGCTGAACTGCGGTATTCTTTTGGTGAAACGCCGGTGAACGCATGAAAGCACCTGCTGAAATACAGACGGTCCTCAAATCCTACCTGGCTTGCGATCTCCCCTACAGGAAGAAGCGTGGATCTGAGCAGATACGCTGCTATATGCATACGGTGTTCTGAATGGTACTGCTGCATAGTCATGCCCTGTTCTTTCTTGAACACTGCCGCCATTCGCTTGTAACTCAGGTAAAACTCCTTTTCAAGCTTTTCGGTGCTGAACGGCTCGGTGTAATGGTTTTCGAGCCATGCGCATATCCTGCATGACAAAGAGTAATCATTTTTGTCCATATACTTCATAAGTGCAATGTCGGTGAGGAACTGGCAGAACATATTGTTGATCCTCATTCTTTTCAGTTCGTCGCCGACGCGGCTGTATTCCACAAGCTCGGCGAAACGCTTCTCGATGCTGCTGTTTTTGAGTCCGCCGAGTTTTTTGGGCAGCACTTCATAAGAACGCAGGGGCTGGTTCAGCACCAGTGGGGAAGAATCCGGTCTGAAGCGCGGTGTATCCTCGTCCGGTTCCTGAAGATAAAAGTGAGCGTAGTACCACTTTGTGCCGCGCTGAGTCTCCTTTACGCCGTAATGTCTTACATGATTTTTCAGAAAAAGCAGTTCGCCTTCATTTATTTCGTAATCCGTGCCGTCCTCGGAGACGTACATTGTGCCCTCGACAACGTATATGAGGTCATTGAAATCAAGCGTGCGGTCGAGGTGATAAAAGGGCTCGAAGGCTGCCAGAAAGTCACAGGCGCAGACTATCGGCTGATATGCTGAAGAAAGTATTATTTCGTTCAAGACTATCCTCCATATTTTTAAGAATATTATCCATTGATTTTTACCGTATAATACAATTATAATATAAACAGTTACAGTTGTCAATACATTTTTACAACATTTGCAGGTATTTGTCTTGCTCCGCTGTTGGATCCCGGCGTTTTTTCTCCGATATCCGAATAACAGGATATAGAAAAAAATCCCATGAAAGGCAGAATATTGCAGAAAGGTCTATAAAGTGATGAAGATTCAGAAGCAGATACAGCAGAAAGCATACGTTTCGGACGGATTTATCGGAAAATATCAGAAGCTTGTGAGCAGCACCGTGATACCGTATCAGTACAATGTGCTGAATGACAGGGCGGAGGGTGCCGAAAAAAGCCATGTAGTGCAGAACTTCATAAATGCCGGAAAAGCAGTGCGCGGAGAAGATCCCGGCGACGGATTCTACGGAATGGTATTTCAGGACAGCGATGCGGCAAAATGGATAGAAGCCGCGGCTTATTCTCTGAGCAATTTTCCGGATCCTGTTCTAGAAAAACAGCTTGATGATCTTGTTGATCTGATCGCGGCGGCGCAGGACAAGGACGGCTACCTCGATACATATTTTACGGTCAAGGACAGGGAAAAACGCTGGACGAACCTGCTCGAAGCACATGAACTTTACTGCGCAGGTCACATGGCGGAAGCGGCGTGCGCCTGCTATGAGGCTCTCGGAAAGAGAAAGCTGCTCGATGTGATGCTGAAAAATACTGCCCATTTATATAAGGTATTCATCGAAGACAAACACGGCGGATTCCCCGGTCACCCTGAGATAGAGCTTGCACAGATGAAGATGTATCGGCTCACGGGGGAAAGAAAATGCCTTGAGCTTGCGGAATACTTTATAAATTCTCGCGGCTGCGATACCGGATATTACAAACGTGAGTGCGAAGCACGAAGCTGGAAGGTCTGGGGAAACGATCCGGGGAATGCCGATTATCAGCAAAGCGGCGTACCGCTCAGAGAAGCGAAAGATGCGGTCGGTCACGCCGTGCGTGCGGTGTATCTCTATACGGGAATGGCTGACCTCTCTTCCGAAACGGGCGATACTGAGCTTTATGAAGCCTGCAAACGGCTCTGGAAAAGCATCACCGCGCGTCAGATGTATATTACCGGAGGAATAGGTTCTACTGTGCATGGAGAGGCGTTCAGTACTGACTACGACCTTCCGCCCGATACCTCATACGCCGAGACTTGTGCGTCCATTGGGCTTATGTTCTTCGCCTCGCGTATGCTTGAAAACGAAGTAAGGGGAGAATATGCCGATGTTATGGAACAGGCGTTCTACAACACTGTACTTGCCGGAATGCAGCTTGACGGCAAGCGGTTCTTCTATGTGAATCCGCTTGAGTGTGTTCCGGGTATCTCCGGAGTATCTCCCACACACAGACATGATCTCACCCAGCGTCCGGGCTGGTATGCCTGTGCGTGCTGTCCGCCCAATGCTGCAAGACTTATTTCTTCATTCGGAAAATACGCTTACGGCGAGAACGAAGACACCGCCTTCTGTCACCTTTTTGCAGCCGGCACCGTAAGTTTTGAGAACGGCATCTCGATAGAGTGTGATACGGAATATCCCTACGGATATACAATAAAATACCGCGTATCAGGAAAAGGCAGACTGGCTGTCAGGATACCTGCATGGAGTGAAAAATATTATCTTTCTGTGAACGGAAAAGTGTCGGATATCAAACCGGTGAACGGGTATGCATATATTCATGTAACAGACGGAAGCGAGATCACACTGACGCTTGACGATACACCCCGGTTCGTTTATGCTTCAACGAAGGTGCCGAGACTGACCGGATATGCCGCGGTATGCAGAGGACCGCTCGTGTATTGCTTTGAGGGTGCCGACAACGGCGGAGATGTACTTTCGCTGAAACTCGACACAAGCGCGGATATCTCCGCTTTCAGCGAACCGGATCTTCTCGGAGGCACAGTAAGGCTGAGTATTCCCGCAGTAAGAATAACAGGCACAGACGGACTTTATTCCGCGCACAGACCCGAAGAAACACCTTGCACCGCTTATGCGGTACCTTACTATACATGGGGCAACAGGGGAGAAAACCAGATGAGGGTATGGCTCCCTATATCAAAATAAAGTCTATACCGAGTGAAGTGCGTCTGACGCCTTTGTATGGTATAGCTGAAATTCCGTAAATTAATAATGTAATAACAGGAGGCTTTACATGAAAACTTTACTTGCAGCAGTGAATGCACTGGACAAAAGATCGCACATCAACCGTGAGATCTACGGACATTTTTCCGAGCATCTCGGCAGGTGCATCTATGACGGTATCTTCGTGGGCGAAAATTCTGAGATACCAAACACCGACGGTGTGAGAAACGACATAATAGAAGCTTTCAGGCAGATAAGAATGCCTGTACTGCGCTGGCCTGGCGGCTGCTTTGCGGACGAATATCACTGGAGTGACGGCATCGGTGAAAAATCCACACGAAAGAAAATGGTAAATACACACTGGGGCGGAGTTACCGAAGACAATTCATTCGGCACCAACGAATTTTTCAATATGTGCGAGAAGATAGGCTGTGAGCCATATCTCTGCGGAAATGTCGGAAGCGGTACTGTTGAAGAGCTTGCTGACTGGATAGAGTACATAACCTTTGACGGCATTTCTCCTATGGCTGATCTTCGCCGCAAAAACGGCAGAGAAAAGCCATGGAAGCTGAAATACCTCGGTATAGGAAACGAGAACTGGGGCTGCGGCGGAAATATGAGGCCTGAGTATTACGCAGATCTTTACCGCCGTTTTCAGACATACTGCCGCAATTTCAGCGGAAACGAGCTGTTCAAGATCGCGGGCGGTCCGAATGTGGACGATTACCACTGGACCGATGTGCTTATGAGCATAATAAACGACTGGCACGCAAAGGCGATCTCCCTGCACTACTACACTATCCCCTCGGGCAATTTTGAAGCAAAGGGCAGTGCCACAAAGTTCACAGATGAAGAATACTACAACACGATAAAAAATGCTCTGCATATAGATAAGCTCATCGAAAAGCACAGCGCGATAATGAAGAAGTACAGCGACAATATGAAGCTTGTCGTTGATGAGTGGGGCTGCTGGTTCGATGTCGAAGAGGGCACAAATCCGGGATTTCTCTTCCAGCAGAACACCATGCGTGATGCTATCGTTGCAGCCGCAAGCCTTAATATTTTCAACCGGCGCTCGGATATCGTGTGCATGGCAAATCTCGCTCAGGCAGTGAATGTTCTCCAGTGCCTCGTAATGACAGAGGGCGACAAGCTGCTCAAAACTCCGACATATCACGTTTTTGATATGTACAAGACACATCAGGACGCAGAGCTTCTGTACAGCTATACCGACAATGCCGAAACAAACGGTATCCCTGCTGTATCACAGTCCGTATCCATGGACAAGGACGGAAAGATCACAATGACTTTCGCAAACGCTTCTCTCGGAGAAGATTTTGAGATAGACTGCGCTATAGTCGGAGCTGAGCCGAAGACTGCAGAAGCCTGCATACTCACAGGCGATGTCAGAGCATATAATGATTTCGGCGCACCCGAAAAACTTGCTCCTGCTTCACACAAGGCTGAGATCACTGAAAAGGGCGTAAAATTCACGCTCCCGAAATGCTCGGTGGTAAGCATCATACTTTCATAATTACGGAGGAACTTAATGAAGAAGATATATTTTATTACAGGAAGTCAGGATCTCTACGGTGAGGAAACTCTCGCACAGGCGGAAAAGGACAGCAGTGAAATGGCGGCTTTCCTTGACGGAAAACTCTCGGATATCGCGCAGGTAGCACATACTCCGATAGTAAAGACGGCTGCTGAAGCCGAACAGCTCTGCGTAAAGGCATCGGCAGACCCTGACTGTATCGCCGTTATAATGTGGATGCACACATTCTCACCTGCAAAGATGTGGATACGCGCTTTGCAGGCACTCAGAAAGCCTATGCTTCACCTGCACACACAGTACAACGAGAAGCTTCCGTATGACAGCATAGATATGGATTTCATGAATCTGAACCAGTCCGCCCACGGAGACAGGGAATTTGGTTTTATCTGCACCCGTCTGCGCATAAAGCGCGAAGTGGTTGCCGGTTATTACAAGCATGAAGGTGTCATCGCAAAGATACGCCGTTTTGCTTACGCAGCGGCGGCTGTTGACTTCTGCAAAGGAATGCGCGTGGCAATGTTCGGAAACAATATGCGCGACGTCGCGGTCACTGACGGAGACAGAGTGGAGAGCGAGATAAAGTTCGGCTGGAACGTGAACTATTACGGTATCGGTGATCTTGTAAAAATAGCGGACTCGGTGACAGAAGCGGATATAGATGCCAAAATGAAAGAGTACGCCGAAAAGTACGATATGGATACAGACAACATAGCGGCTGTACGCGAACAGGCAAAGTATGAGACTGCGCTTGACATATTCATTGCAAAAGAGAATATTTCGGCATTCACCGATACATTCCAGGATCTTCACGGGCTGAACCAGCTCCCCGGAATTTCCGCCCAGAACATCATGACAAAGGGCATCGGTTTCGGTCCGGAAGGTGACTACAAGACCGCGGCACTTGGCGCTGTGATGCAGAAAATGGCAGCAGACAGAGCCGGAGCTACCGGATTCATGGAGGATTATACCTACGATCTCACCGAGGGGAGCGAACTGGAGCTTGCCGCTCACATGCTTGAAGTTTCTCCCGTATTTGCGGGAACAAAGCCGAAAATACAGGTACACCCCCTTGGCATAGGCGGAAAGTCGGATCCCGCACGTCTTGTATTTGACGGCATTTCCGGAAAGGGCATAGCTGTTTCAATGATAGATCTCGGCAACAGATTCCGCCTTGTGTGCGCGGAGATCGAGCTTGTGCAGCAGCCCGAACCGATGCCTAAGCTCCCCGTTGCGAGACTCATGTGGAAGATAAAACCCGATTTTGCGACCGGCGCCGCTGCGTGGATATATGCAGGAGGAGCGCATCACGCTGTGGTTTCTACAGCACTCACCAGTGAAGACATACGCCTTTTCGCAAAAATGACAGACACCGAGCTTGTGGTGATCGATGATAAGACAGATCTTAATACCTTCGAGCAGACGCTTGAAATGCTCGACATGAGATCCGGAATGAAGGGATAACTGCTATGACAATACAGGAAAAAACAGCGCAGGGAAAGACATTTCTCGGCATAGAACTCGGTTCTACACGAATAAAGGCGACGCTCATCGACGATACATTCGCGCCAGTCGCAAGCGGCTCATACGAATGGGAAAACAGGCTTGAGAACGGGTACTGGACATATTCAGCCGATGATATACATAACGGCATAAAAGCCTGCTATGCGGCGCTTAAAAAAGATGTTTCCGATAAATACGGCATCACGCTCAGCACTATCGGTTCTGTGGGAATATCCGCTATGATGCACGGATATATGGCGTTCGACAGCGAGGACAGGCTTCTTGTCCCGTTCCGTACATGGAGAAATACCACGACCGGAAAAGCTGCTTCCGAACTCACATCGCTTCTGGGATTCAATATCCCCCAGCGCTGGAGCATCGCGCATCTCTATCAGGCGATACTCGACAATGAGCCGCATCTTACGGCGGTATCGCATATCACGACACTTGCGGGATATATCCATTATCTGCTTACCGGAAAACGCGTTCTGGGTATCGGCGATGCATCGGGAATGTTCCCCATAAGCGGAGGCGGATTCGATGAGTCTATGCTTGAGAAGTTTTCGGAGGCGGCTTCGTCTCACGGATTTACACAGGATATAAGGGAAATACTTCCTGCTGTGCTTACGGCAGGAGAAAACGCAGGAACTCTCACCGACTCCGGTGCAAAATTCCTCGACCCGGACGGCGACCTTAAAGCCGGGATACCGCTTTGTCCTCCCGAGGGAGATGCCGGTACAGGAATGGCTGCGACAAACGCGGTCCTTCCGAAAACCGGAAATATCTCCGCAGGAACATCTATATTCTCGATGCTTGTGCTCGAAAAGCCGTTAACGAACGTTTACCCGGAGATAGATATAGTTACCACACCGGACGGCGCTCCCGTAGCTATGGTACACTGCAACAACTGCTGCTCCGAGCTTGATGCATGGGTAAAGCTGTTTGAAGGCTTTGCAAAACTTTCCGGACATGAGATGAAACGTTCGGAGATATACGATCTGCTTTATAAGAATTCACTAAGCGGAGATGCCGACTGCGGAGGAGTCACCGTTTACAACTACCTTTCCGGCGAACCGGTCACGGGTGTTCAGAACGGCAGACCTATGTACTTCCGCACTCTGGACAGCAGAATGAACATTGCGAATTTCTTCCGTGCGCAGATATATTCTTCCTTTGCTGCGCTCAGTTCCGGAATGGATATATTGTTTGAGAAAGAAAAGGCAAGTGCGGATCAGTTCACCGGACACGGCGGACTGTTCAAGACAGAAGGCGTTGCACAGCAATACCTTGCGGACGCGCTGAACACTCCGGTTTCAGTAATGAAGACCGCCGGAGAGGGCGGCTCGTGGGGAATGGCGCTTCTTGCTGCGTATATGATATGCGGCAGCGGAAAGACGCTTGCCGGCTGGCTTGAAAACGATGTGTTCGCGGGAATGGAAAAGAATACCGCAAAGCCCGATGCTGACGGCACGCGTGGGTTTGCTGAGTTTATGAAGCGCTATAACGCGGGACTGTCCGCCGAAAAGAAATTAGGAGATGTATGATATGCTTGAAAAGCTGAAACAGGAAGTTCTTGAAGCGAACCTTATGCTTCCGAAGCACGGGCTTGTCACATTTACATGGGGAAATGTGTCGGGCGTTGACAGAGAAAGCGGAATGTTCGTCATAAAGCCCTCCGGGGTCGAGTACGACGGCATGACTGCCGATGATATGGTGGTAGTGAGCATTGAGACAGGCGAGAAGGTGGAGGGAAAATACAAGCCCTCCAGCGATACGCCGACGCATCTTGCGCTCTACCGTGCATTTGCTGAGGTGGGCGGTATCTGCCATACCCACAGTCGCTGGGCTACATCATTCGCTATGGCAGGGAAGGGCGTTATTGCACTGGGGACTACTCACGGAGATTATTTCTACGGCGAGATACCCTGCACGAGAAAGATGACTCCCGAAGAGATCGCCGGAGAATACGAGAAAGAGACCGGAAATGTGATAATAGAGACATTTGACGGCATCGACCCCATGACGATCCCGGCAGTTCTCGTTATGAGCCACGGACCTTTCACATGGGGTAAAAACGCTGCCGATTCAGTGCATAACGCAGTTGTACTGGAAGAAGCCGCATTCATGAATTATCACGCTCAGAGCATGGTGCCGGGTATCGGACCGATGCAGCAGGAGCTTCTCGATAAGCATTATCTGAGAAAACACGGGAAAAACGCTTACTACGGACAGAACTGACCGTGTAAATGTATCGGCTTTCTCGTCCTTATCTCTTACTGCTTTGAGAGGAGTGATATATGAGTATGAAAAACAAGATAAAAGAAAAGCTGACGCAAAGGCTTGCGTTCAGCTTTGGTATCCTGTTTGCTTTTCTCATGGCAGTAATACCGGTTGCAGCCGGAATATATTCTTATATAGAACATTCCTCCGAATACAGAAGAGGTCTGAGTGAGAAGCTGTCGCAGGTCTCTGCCGTTCTGGTGCCGGAGGTTGAGATCGCGGTAAATAATGACGATATCGGGGGCTGGAAGCTGAGAGCCGTGCCCTTCATGAATGCGTTTGAACTTGCATCAATAAGTCTTTTTGAAGTATCGCCTGACAATTCGCGCGTGCTGCTCCTTGCTGATGTTCGCCCTGATAAATCTGAACCTGAAAGATATCCTGAGGAAACAGCCGGATATTTCCGGGACGCTTCGCCGGAAGTTTCTGAAGTCCTGAACGAAGTCACTGAAAAAGGATCAGCAGTCAGCGTCAGTGACATATTTAACGGCGAATACGGTAAGGTCATTACATGCTATACAGCTGTCGGACTGAGCGGAGGCAGGAGCGGGGTGATGTGCGCAGCCGCATATATGAACGGCACTGAACAGAGGGCTATATTCCGCACACTGATCTTTGCTGTAATTCTTGAAGCAGTCATAGCAGGCATCTGCGCTCTCGGTATGCGGTATGTGAGTGTGAACTGCATCGACCGCATAAGATATCTCACCACGAGCATAGAGGAATACACCCGTATAAAGGATCCCGTAATAGCGGAAAATATACGCCGGCACACACGCGGAAATGACGAGATCGCTGTGCTTTCGCTGCATACGGCTTCAATGATAACCGAGATACAGGAGCATATAGACCGCATAATGCAGATCTCCGGCGATCTTCTTACCGCGAATGAAAGGGCGGAGAAATTCAGCGAGCTTGCACGAAAAGACGCTCTTACGGGACTTGAAAACAAGCTCTCTTATTATGAGAACGTAAAACGTCTCGACGAGATGATAAAGAACGGAAAAGCGAATTTTGCAGTGATCGTTATTGACCTGAACTATCTTAAACGGATAAATGACGAATGCGGTCATAATGAGGGTGATGCGGTGCTTAAAAAGCTTGCGGACAAAATAACCGGCTTTTTCGGCAGCAAAATGGCGTTCAGGATCGGTGGAGATGAGTTTGCGGTCATAGTTGAGGGCGAAGAGTCACGGAATGCACTCACACTTGCGGCAAATTTCAGGAATATGGTCAGTGCAGGGTATAAGTCAGGTCATCTCAGGAACGAACCGTCAGCTGCGGTAGGGTGTTCAAATTACAGAGCCGGTCAGGACAAGAGCGTGAGAGATGTATTTGAGCGCGCTGATAATGAAATGTACGGAAATAAGATACAGATGAAAGCAGTACGCAGAGACTGAGATACAACAAGGCTCCGGGTCGTGGGACGATCTGGAGCCTTATGTCTGTCAATAAAGCCAATTTTTATTATTTATACAGATGATTGAATCTCCGTGGAACGGGATCAGCTTTCGGTTCCTTTCGCTTCCGAAAGGAACCGGGGACGGGGGCAGAGCCCCAGCGGGTGCAGGGCAGAGCCCGCCGGGGACGGGGGCAGAGCCCCAGCGCTGTCCGCGAGGACATCTGTCGAAAGTTGATTTTTTATGGGAATTGTGCTATAATGAATACGTATCAATGACCGACTGAAAGCTCACGCTCTCACAGCCGCAATTTTATGGTGCAGGGTGCGTGCGTATGTTTCGGACATAAAAACACATCTGAAAGAAAATGTTACGCCGATCTTTTCAGAGCGAATGCGCAGACCGGCTCAGGGCACAGACAGATGCCGCTTTCGGAGAAAAGAAGTAAAGGTGATACCACACAAATTCAAATATTTAAGGGTACCTCTAAAAACCGCTTTGAACAGAGAAAATGAGTATAATTCTTATGCCGCTTTCAAAAGCGCATCCTTGCGCTCTTTTGGCGGCATAGCCAGAGTATCCTGCTCTGGTGCCAAATGCAAGGAAAGGCT
>CAMOKN010000171.1 GCA_946617595.1 uncultured Clostridia bacterium | reverse complement strand
TGTCCGCCCTGTGAGATTAAAACGCTTACGCTTGAGAACTCTGAGATAAGTCAGAAGGGGCTCCTCTGGCGGTCAGCCCCTCTGCCTTCGGCACCTCCCCTGTAGGGGAGACACCCTCAACACCCCGCAAGCCCTTTAAAAAGGGCTTGATCCTAAATTAACTCCCGTTAAAACGGAACTTGAAAAGTCTCTTCACAGTTCAATCATATACTTTTTTGACATACTGAAGCACAGAGTATAAAAACTCTGTGCTTTTGCTTTGGTATGATCGTGAGCTGATAGTATTCGCTCAGGTTTTGCCTTTCAAAAAGGTGAGGGGGAAGGTAGAGGGAAATCCATTTCCGCGTCGCTGCACGAAGCAGCGCAGGAAGTTTCCTCTCTCCACCCCACATCTCATGCGTCAGCGTACCGAGATCTTACAGCTTTCTGAAAACGGGGATAACATCGAGGGGAGCAGGTACGGTCACGAACTTGCCGCCGTCGAACTGCTGCTTGTCTTCGAGTGATTCCCACTTTCCGGCAGGGAGATATACGGTGAGTTCTCTTGCGCCGAGCTTCATTACGGGAGCCACGAGATACTGAGAGCCGAACATGAACTGCTCAGGGAGTTCCCAGCACTGCTTGTCATCGGGGAACTCGTAGAACATCGTTCTGATAAGCGGAGCGCCTGTCTTTGAAGTTTCTTCCATAAGGCTGTAAACATAATCTTTCAGCGAAAGGCGAACATCAAGGTACTTCTTCATTATGCTGAAGCACTCGTCACCGTAGCTCCAGATCTCGTTTGCGTGTCCTGTGTAGAGATAACCGCCGCCGAAGTCTCTGTCATCAAGCGCAGGGATATCCCAGTTGGGTCCTCTGTCACCGTGCATACGGAATACAGGACAGAATACGCCGAACTGATACCAGCGGATAAGCAGCTCCTTGAAGTCGGGATCCTGCCAGTCATCTGTCATGAATCCTCCGATATCCGTCGTCCACCACGGGATACCCGCAAGTCCCATGCTCTGACCGGCGATCACCTGATCCTTGAATGCATCAAAGTTGCTCTGAACGTCACCTGTCCATACAAGTCCCCTGTATTTCTGGCTTCCGACCCATGCAGAACGTACAAGGTTCACGAAATCGTTATTGCCCGATGCGGTCATTCCGTCGCAGAACGCTTTCAGATACATCTTCGGGTATTCGCAGCCGACCTTTGAGCCTCTGCCGGAGTAATAACGGAAGTTCTCAAAGTCATAGCATACGCTGTCCGGCTCTGAATTGTCCAGCCAGAACAGATCTATGCCGAGATCTGCGTAGTTTTTCTTGCAGGTGTTCCATACAAATTCGCGGGCTTCGGGATTGAAGAAATCGACGGTCGCGCAGTCGCCCTGATAGTCGTATGTCTGGAGAGATCCGATATCTGTTGAACTGATAAGTCCGCACTGTTCCATAGGATAGTAGTTCTCGCTTCTCTTGTCAACGGACGGCCAGACAGATACCATTATCTTAGTGCCCATTCCGTGAAGTTCATCTACCATTGCTTTGAGTTTGTCATCAGGCCAGTATTTTTTGTCAAATTTCCAGTCGCCCTGATAAGGCCAGTGGAAGAAGTCTATAACGATGACATCAAGATGTATGCCGAGCTCTTTGTATTTGCGTGCAACTTCAAGCACCTCGTCGGGAGTTCTGTATCTCAGCTTGCACTGCCACAGACCGAGAAAGTCCTTGCTCATTACGGGAGCGCGTCCCACACACTCTGTATAGCTGCGCACAAGATCTGCCGGTGTTTCGTCAGCGCAGATCCAGTAGTCGATCATGTCGGATTCGGTGGAGATCCACTTCGTTATGTTCTTGCCGAAAGATGCTTCACCGGTAGCAGGGTTGTTCCACAGCATACCATATCCTCTGTCGGAGATAACGAAAGGTATAGACACCTGTGAGTTTCTCTGCTCCAGCGGAAGTGTGCAGCCTTTGAGATCGAGTATCGGCATCTGATACTGTCCCATACCGAACAGCTTTTCGTCCGGATCGGCTTCAAAGCGCACCGTGATCTTGAAATCGTCAGAAGAATTTCCCTTGTACTCGCGGGAAACTATCTTGTAGCAGATAGGGTGCTTTCTGATCGAGCCGCCGTAGCTGCTGTAGTATTCCTGAAGAATAAGCTTATCATCGCGGTAGAAGCAGATTATGCCGACCTGATTGACGGTAGCTTTTATTCTGCCGTTTGTGACAGATGCACATTCTTTATCTGCCTCAATTGTGATCTGTGCATCATGCGACGTCTCTTCTGTGAGAGCGTGAGCGTGAGCGGGCATCTGAGGCAGCAGAGTTGCGCGGACTCTGAGGGCGTTCTTGCCCCAGCCTTCAATGTAAACGGTTTCATTTCTGAGCCGGACTATCAGTCGTCCTTTTTCTTCCTTAAATCTTATCATGTCAAACTCCTTCGCACCTTCAAGGTGCTGTAATATATGTAAATACATTATAACATATTTTCAAACAGATTTCAACCTTAATATATAAATTTGTATAAAGGCAATACCGGTTCGGCAGTTGACTTTGTATAGCTTATATGTTATAATCAATCCGAAAAATACGCACAAATGTGCAGATCAGGTGAAAAGCTACGAAAAAGATCATAAATAACACATTGCTGACAATATTGCTTATTCCGGTGATCCTGCTTACGGCATCATGCGGTGACAGTCTTGACGGAAAATACATTTCTGTCGATTCGGTTTTCGGAGAAGTCATTGAAATAGACGGAGACAGTATTGCCATAACATCGTCTGAAGCTTCTATGAAAGGAACATTCACCCTTTCAGACGGTGAAATGACGATGTATCTTTCCGGAGAAGATGAAGAATCGGTCAGGACAGTTTCGTTTTCACGGCACGGCGGAAGTATCTTCCTTAACGGAAAAGAGTATGTCAGAGGGGACGAAGGCATTACATGAAGCGCAGAAAAGTTTTAAAAATAATTCTGATCGTCATTGCCATACTTGTCGGTATTGACCTTATAGCCGGATACGCCCTTATGAGATTCGCCATTGGCTCGTTTTCGGGCAGAGATGAATCTTCTGAATTTTCATACAGCATAAGTGATGAAGCACTTGAGGCAGTTACATCAAACAAAGAGCGGCTGTATAAGCTTTCGGCAGAATGGATCGAAGGTTCGGACGTGCGGCAGGTTAGCATCACTGCCGACGACGGTGCCATAATGCATGGAAGTCTCGTAAAAAACAGCACCGGCAGTCATCTGTGGGTGCTGTTGATACACGGATATTCACGTACCCGTACAAGAACGTATAACTATGGTATGTACTATGCCGGTCAGGGATTTAATGTTCTTATGCCCGATATGAGAGGACACGGAGAGAGCGGAGGAAATTATGTGGGAATGGGCTGGCTCGACAGAAAAGACATTCTGCACTGGCTTGATCTCATTATTTCTGAGGATCCGCAGGCTGAGATCGTTATGCACGGCATTTCAATGGGTGCCGCGACAGTGATGATGACGGCAGGCGAGCAGATCCCTCAGAACGTTTGCGCGGTAGTTGAGGACTGCGGATATACGAGCGTATGGGATATATTTTCCGATGTATTGAAGGATAATGCAGGGATTCCCGAATTTCCGCTGCTTTACACATCAGAGCTGTTCGGAAGGATATTTGCGGGATATTCGTTCAGCGAAGCTTCTTCGATCGGACAACTGAAAAAAACCACAGTCCCCGTGCTGTTCATTCACGGAGGCTGTGACACTTTTGTACACACAGATATGGTTTACAGGCTTTACGATGCCTGCCCCACCGAAAAGGATATATACATAGCTGAAGAGGCATCTCATGGTCAGGCGATGTATCTCGACCCTGACAAATATTTTGAGAAAGTTTTCGGATTTCTGGGAAAATATCTGTCTCAGCCCTGAATATCGGGCTTGAATGACGGCATAAGCTGTAATTTGAAAAGATTGTTTCGGTGAAGCCGGTCGATCTTTTCTTTTTTTGCGGCATCTTCGATGATACCCTCGCGGATATACCGGTCAAGCTCCGCGTATGTGAATCCGAGATTCTCTTCATCGGTCTTTCCGCAAAGCCCGTCTATCGGCACCTTTTCGATCAGCACTTCCGGAAGCCCGAGCGCTCTGCCGACCGCCTTGACTTCCTGTACCGTAAGACCTGAGCAGGGGCTGAAATCCCCGGCGCTGTCGCCGTAGCGGGTGGAATATCCAACCCAGTCTTCGGAGAGATTGCAAGTATTCGCGACTCTGCCGTTACAGCTCTGAGAAACTGCGTAAAGGGCGGTCATTCGTAACCTCGGAGGAAGATTTGTAATGCTCTGTGTACCGAGTTCAAGAGGGATATTCGAGACAAGCCCGTCGAAAGCGTCCTTGATGTTTACGACAAAATGACGTATTCCGAGATGCTTTACAAGAAGCTCTGCCATATCTATATCGTGCTGCACCCCGTTCGGCATCAGAACGCCGATAACGCGCTCCCTGCCAAGCGCTTCTGCGCAGAGTGCAGCGACTACCGAGCTGTCCTTGCCGCCGGATATCCCGACTACAGCATTGCAGCCCTTTCCGTTTTCCTCAAAAAAACCTCTTATCCACTGCACGCAGTCATTTTTTACTTTTATTGCATCAAACATCGTTTTTCCTCCTGTCGGATCGGTATAAGAAAGCTCCTCAGAGAGAATCTGCGGAGCTTAGACTGTCAAATAAGTCGCTTACGCTTGAGAAATTCCAGAAAACGCTACGCTTGAGATTGGGGCGCGTCTGTCGTTCATCCCCCTCTGTGGTTTTTGCTTTGCAAAAGCTTCACCTCCCCCAGCGGGGGAGACACCCCAAACCCCGCTTCTTTTCGAGCGCCGTGCAGCACGATGCTGCGATAGTTGCCGCCAAAAAAGCGCAGGAGGCACTTATCAAAGCGGCAATGCAGTGACTCAAAGTAATTCAATGCCTCGTCGAACTCACGGACATTTACACGCATAGCATAATATCCGTCGGGTTGATTGTTTCGGCGTGAAGCCTTTCATCGGCTCCCGCGTGCTTCTTTGTTATCGTATTTGCCTTTTACGGAAAGACCTATCGTTCCGTCTGCGATCAATGCGGTAACGTAGCCCGTAAAGCTGAAATCAAATCCGACATTCACCATATTCATGACTGACAGGATCAGCGAAGCTACATCCAATCCGAGTATGACATAGAAAAGGATCCATGTTTTTTTGCTTCCGAGATCCTTTCCGAACACAAGTAACAGAAGATCGGCGGCTTTTATTGCATAGAGAATGCAAATAACCACCATTAACGGAGTGACGGTATAGAAAAACAGATTTACAATGATCGACAGGACGCATACTCCGACGTGCAGGAACAGAAAGGCTTTATAGAAGACTGCGGCTTGCTTGCTGTAATCTTTTATTATATATATCGCGCCCATAATGAGCATTGACAGTATCACTGCCATAAGAACGATATTTGTAATATTCGAGAACAGCGCTGCAGTCGTTTCTGAGCCTGCGGCTCCGATGATGAAGTTTACAGCGCCGCCTACGGTGCCGAACATCATAATAAACATCACAATCAGATGAAAAATTGTAACGGGACTCTTTTTTGGCATGATGATTATAACTCCTTTAGCTTAAAAATTGAAAGTGGATGAGAAGGTATATAAGACAATAATTCTCCGATCCTGACCGGAAGCAGCTATCGGGATAAATGGATCAAATGCTTCTGAGCAATGACCCGATCATTTCGTCGTCACAGCGGCATTGAAAACAGCTTGCAGAAAT
>CAMOKN010000170.1 GCA_946617595.1 uncultured Clostridia bacterium | reverse complement strand
TGGCAGCAGAAACTGTCAAAGAAGTCGCTTACGCTTGAGATTGGGGCGCATCTGTCGGTCATCCCCCTCTGTCACCTCTGGTGACACCTCCCCCAGTGGGGGAGACACCCCAAACCCCGCTTCTTTTCGAACGCGAAAAGAAGCAAAAGCGAATAGCTTCGCAACTATAATAAAAAGTTTTGGCTTTTTTGACAAATTCTGCTGCCGGTATAAGCTGGCAGCATTTTTCTTGTTTCAGTTATTTCTTCTTTGCTCTGACTGCAAGCGCGATGATACCGGCAGCTATAGCAGCTGAACCTACTCCTATTGCGATCGGAACAAACGGTACTGTTCCGCTGTTACCGGAAGAGTCCTTTTTCTCCTTCTCAGGCTCTGTGCCGGAAGCAGGTGTTTCTGAACGTTCTGAAGTCACAGACTGTTCCGTCGCATCAGTGTTTTCCGGAATGTCATTATCTTCATGTGCATCGGGAGATCCGGTCACAGTTGCAGAAACTTCGGAAGCCAGAAGCTTTTCCGCCTGTGATGCATCGAGCAGTATCTCCGCCGAATCCAGCATGACAGAGCCTTCTTTCACCGTAACTTTCAGAGTATGGTGTCCGTTTTCAAGCCCGTAGATATTATAGAACGACTGCCTGTTTGTGGTTTTAGGGACTGTATAGCCGGTTTCTGCGGCATTTCCGTCAAGCTCGGTATCAATTACCGCATCTCCGCTCTCAGCTCCGACAAGAACAATACCGGTACCGTCAAAATCCACCGTGAATGATGTTCCCGCTCCTCCTGTTGAAGCTGTACGCTTGTAATTTTTAAAGCTGTCCATGGTACTGTGAGCCCATTCGCCCCCGAACGTTATGCCTTCGTCTGTCTCGTCAAGACGAGTCACATAAGTTCCGTCATCTCCGACAGGCTCTATCCTGACGTTATCGAAGCAGTTGTTATAATAGCTGCTGTAGAGTGCAGCTCTGCCTGCGGGCTGCATAACATACATCTCCGCTTCTTCGGTTATCTCTGCGACAAGCTCACCGTTCACATATCCGCGTATGGTATTGTTCAAAGCTTCGATCTTTATATTGTTCCAACCGTCATTCAGAGATACATTACCTGTTGCGGAAACTTTTGCGCCTATCCTTATCCGCCACTCCCCTGCCTCATTCAGCTGCATTCTCCAACCGCTGGCTCCGCTGTCAGCAAGATTATAGCGCAGACCGACCGCTGCGCTGTTTCTGTCAGGGTCACCGCTGTCCGCAAAAAGCACATCGGCGCTTACCGAGTAATTGAACCACCTGTCGTCTCCGAAGTTCGTGACCGGCGAAGGCGTACTGCCCCATTCTTCGGCGTGGGTCTGCTCGGTCATCTTCTGCATCAGTGCCTTGTTTCCGTCATCGAGAGTAACTACCTCGAATGCGCCGCCCTCATCGGTCGTATAGCGCGGTGCGCCGCCTCTTGCCGCAAGATATTCGTCCGGATACTCAAAATCATCTGAATAAGGCAGCTCCATGATCCTGCTCTCATACTCTTTATATTCTCCGCGCTGTGCTTCGAGAGTCGTTACAGTTACAAGAGAATAAGGCTGGACCGTGACTGTGAAGCTGTTGTTTTCGGGAACGACTGTCTCTCTGAGTTTCAGATAATTCTCATTCCATGCACCGCCGGAAGGACCCTTCGTTTCCCACACATTTACGGCTGCTCCGGCTTTTTCTGTGCCGGTGACATTGAATGTATAAACTATCGGGCTGTCGGTGGTATTGGTGATAACGGTGCTGTAATCGCCGGATCCCGGGTCTGTGCAGGTCATATAGCTGTATTGTGCGTCAACTATAGCGTGACCGTCTCCGCCTGCCTTTCCGTCGCCGGCACAGGCGCTGTCAACAAACGCCCAGCCCTTTTTAATAAACTTTGAGAAATGCAGCCCCATGTAGAATCCGCTGTCCAGCAGATAATAGCCGCTCCAGGGTTCGTCCGCGAGGATCAGCTGCTTCTGCGAGTAGGTAGCCCCGTCATAATATGAAGCGACTGCGGGCTGGAACTCATACATCGTCATTCCACCGCCCGGATACATGGTGATAATACGGTTTGCGATATCGAGAGCACCGTTTATATCCGAAATTCCGGAGCCGGTACTGTCATAACGGTATGTTCCCTGCGCATAGCTCATGGGAGAGCTTGCCTCGGAGAACCACACCTCCTTGCCGTATTCCTGCTGTAATTTTCTTGTGTTCGCGTCCGACCAGTCGGTATAATGGCTTCCGACAACATCTACCGCATCAAGCAGACCGGGGAATTTATCCTCCGCAAGCATCATCTTCGAGATGCCCCATGTTCCCACCGATTCTCCGTCAACTATCTTTATCTGCGAGAAATCGTACGGAGTGCCGCTGTCCGCCTTCAGATGCTCAGAAAGATAGATCGTCCAGTCCGCGTCGTTTGCACGCTCATTACGGGTCGCACTCACATAGTCAAATTCGAGACCGTATGTCTCGTAAGCTGAGATCAGCGTCTCGCGGTACCATTTATATCTTGCCGCATACACATCTTCCGAATCCGTTACCCAGCGCGGCTCGCTCCACCACAGCATATCAAGCGTTATAGACGGGTCGAGCTTCTTTGCGTCCGCTGCAAGCTGAAATCCGGCGCCTCGGGTAACATCGGCTTTCTCGTCCGCAGAACGCATGGTCGCGGGCTCAGTTCCGGAAGAGGAATTTATGTCGGATCCCATTTCCACTTTTATGTGCGAAATATCAAGCCCGTCATCTCCGAACAGATAGTTGAGTATCTCCTCGTACCGCTCCGGCTGCTCGTATTTATAGTCCAGCAGAAGACGTGAAGAATTGTTTGCACTTATAAGTCCGAATCCTCTGTAACGAGTGTTTTCCGCAAGCGATGCTGTGCCGATATCAATATTAACTGTCATTTTCTTGCTTTCCTCCGCAGATACAGGTAATTTCACAGCCGCCGAAAAAATTAATGCCGACGCTGCAACTAACGATGCCGCTTTTCTGAGTGATCTCATAAATTGTCCTTTCGCATAAGCCGGATTTAATCAGCGGTTCCCTAAGTACCGCAACTATATGGTACCTTATTTTTCAGCTTTAGTCAAGGACAAATATTTAGCGCGATATGAATATTTTAGCGCATCATTTCAGTTTTTTGTAATCAGACGGCGAAAATCCCTCATATTTCCGGAAGACCGATGTGAAGTAACTCCTGTCGGTATAACCCACCGCTCTGCCGATGTCCGAAACGGACATATCGGTGTCGCTGAGAAGAGTCTTGGCTTCAGAGATCCGCTTTCTGGTCAGAAATTCTATCGGGGTCATTCCCGTTACTTTTCTGAAGACCCGGCAGAAGTGCTGCTCTGACAGTCCGGCGGAATCCGCTATCTCAGAAAGCGACAGATCGCGCCGGAACTCGCGTTCTATAAATCCGGCTGCCCTGCTTACATGGTCATTGGCTGCGTTTGCACTGCCGTCAAGCAGACGCCGTGCTTCAAGGATATACGAATACAGGAGCTGTGAGCATTTCTCAGCTTTTGAGTATTCACCGGCGACAGCAAAGACCGCGGAAAACAGATGTTCAAGATCGTCGGTATTCACCGGAGCGGAAGATCTGATACCTTCAAATCCCATTGCACGCATGATGTCCGCAAGCGCGCTCCCTCTGAACACCACCCACGAGGTCTGCCAGTCCCTGTTATCCGGATAATATTCGTGCGGGACCGCCGGCGGCATGAACGTGCATACGCCCTTTGTCTGCGGAAATTCCCTGCCCTGCGAGATAAGCATACCGCTCCCGCCTGTGGTGAACATTATCTGATGCGATATAAGGCCCTCTGTTCGCACGATATGATATTCGGGATCTGTAGTTCCGATCCCGGTAAGATAGAACGGCAGGCTTACTTCAGCACCGAGTATTGGATAGACAGAACGGTTCATTATGATACCTCCGGAAAGTACTATGATATTATGATATGTTAAAATCTGTGAATTGTCAAGAATTATTTTGCAATTTTCTATTCAAAACAGCAAAAATACTTGCATTTTTATGTGGAATATGGTATAATATTAATAAATCGGTAATCTGAGAGAACTGCATATCTGCCATGGTAAAGGAATGAAACGGACATGATGCAAAATATTATAGTTCAGCTGTGTGCCCTTGTTCTGATTACAATGATATGTGTCTTCTCGTTCGGCAAGCAAAGGATCGCAATGGCCCGGACGCGTGTTTTCCGTCGCCTTCTTTTTGTTACTTCGGCTTGTATAATTACCGATATCTTATCTGTAGTCGCTATTGTCTATGCACCCGATATTATCGCTTTTGCGGCGTGCAAGGCTTATCTGCTCATGATACTGGTCACATCAATGTTCATGATGATGTATGTATGCTATGACATTTCAGAACTGAGATCAAAGAAAAGATTCAGGATCGGAACATATATTTTTACCGGAGCAAGTGTGGCAGTAATGCTGATCCTGCCGTTGGAATACCACAATCAGGACGGTCAGATCTACAGCTTCGGCGCTGCCGTTGACTTTACATTTATAATTGCTCCTTTGTTCATCATAGCGACTTTTCTTGTTACCCACATTTTCAGGAACAGAATGAACCCCCACCGCAGGACAGCAGTAAGGGTATGGCTCATACTACAGACTGTCGGAGCGGTCATTCAGGCGTTCGACCGTCATCTTCTCCTGATAAGCTACGGAATGGCGCTCGGTATCACGATTATTTTTGCTAAGCTTGAAATACCCGATGAAAACATTGACCGCACCACCGGAGTTTACAGGATACAGCTGCTCAGGGATTATCTGAACCAGCTCTTCGAGAGCAAAACCGGTATTTCCTGTGTAGTAATAACAAGAAGCAGATCATACGAAATGGACTCGCTTACCGAGGAGACTCTGATGCTTGAAGTGGCGAAATTTCTTGCCCGAGTATCGGATCATAAGGTATTCCGCGGCATCGGTGGGGATTTCATCACCGTATATCCCAACGCAGATGCTGCCGAAAAAGCAATAACAGCTGTCAAAAAACGTTTCAGGCATCCGTGGGTCTCAAATATCAGGATCTCACCCGCGTTTCTTATGATACCCGACACAATGAAATACAGCAGCGCAGACGAGGTATTCGCGGTATATCAGTTCGAGCTGGGGAGAATGGACACTTCCGCCGGAGCCGTGTCGGTGCTTGATGAAACTGCGCTCGTCTCGTTCAGAGAATACCGCGAAGTGCGCGCCGAGATAGTTTCGGCGCTCTCAGAGGACAGGATAGAAACGTTTTTGCAGCCGATATATTCCACAGCGGAAAAGAAATTTGTTTCTGCGGAAGCTCTTGTGAGGATAAAAGATAAACAAGGAAATTACATAATGCCCGGCAGATTTATTCCTGCCGCCGAACAGAGCGGTCTTATCGAACAGATAGGCGACCGCGTTTTCGAGCAGGTCTGCGGCATAATAAAGAAGAAAGATATACATTCGCTTGGCATAGAATACATCGAAGTAAACCTGTCTGTAGTGCAGTGCGAGAACAGGCGGCTTGCCGAACGGTATTCAAAAAAGATCAAGGAAAACGGTATCAGTCCGGGAGCCATAAATCTTGAAATAACGGAATCCGGCGCAATAAAGCACCGGACTGTATTACTTGAAAATATGGAAAAACTGCGGGATTTCGGCTGCAGCTTCTCACTCGATGATTTCGGGACAGGAGAATCAAATCTCGATTATATCGTGAATATGCCTGTCGATATCGTAAAGTTCGACCGTTCGATGACTGTTGCGTTCTTTACAAATGATCGCGCAAGGGTAATGCTTGAAGCGGTCATTACGATGATAAAGCGAATGGGATTGAAGATCGTTGCGGAGGGCGTTGAAGAAAAAGAACAGCTCGATGTGCTGTCTGAGCTTGGTGTGGATTACATTCAGGGATTCTATTTCTCAAAGCCGCTGCCGGTGGATTGGTTCATAGATTTTATCAGGGAAAGAAATTATCAGGCTCAGATGCAGACTGTCTGAAAAAAACGAAAAATATATCTGAAATAACTATCCCGACATAATAATGCCGGGATAGTTTCAGTTTGTCAAATATCAACTTACGCTTAAGGGTACCTCTAAAAACCGCTTTGAAAAGAGAAAATGAGATAGTTGCACCGAGAGCAAGAAAAGTCTCCGAAAGCTTGCTGGCGCAAGGTGAGGAGA
>CAMOKN010000169.1 GCA_946617595.1 uncultured Clostridia bacterium | reverse complement strand
TGGGGAGGAGGGGAGGAGGGAACCTCATTTCTGCGTCAGAAATGGGGTTCTCTTCTCTCCTTCTCCCCAGTCTCAGGCGCGGCGGTCAGATCTCATACAGAGCAGGGCTGCGGCAGGGACGAGCAGTGCTGCGGTGAGGAGCGGGATACCCGAATTCGAGAGGGCTGAGAGCGGCTCGAAAGTTTCGGGGAATACTGTGAACAGTCCCGAGAGCGCAAGTGAAATGACAGCGAATAAGAACGACAGTATTTTTGCGGCACGGGCAGAACCGAATGAGCCGCAGACCGTTTCGCGGAATGCAAAGGCAGTAAATGCGAGCTTCACGACGGCTGCCATTACCCACACCGTGACATCTATCCCGTTTATTCTGTGCAGCAGAGTTATGTCGGACACCGAAGAGAGCGTGTAGAACGGGAAATCCAGCAAAGATGTCAGCCTGCCGAACACCGTGTTGTACAAAAACGTCATAAACAGTATGATAAGGCAGGAAACGCCGAGATACAGCGGCAGTGAGATATGACTTCTGCACCGGACTTTTCCGCAGAGTGTGAGTATAATAATTGCTTCGCTGTTCAGCGAAAACTCTTTTATCACCTGCGGAACAAATGTCTGTTCATTATCTATGAGTGCCGGGTACAGACGGTCGGGTCGTATTTCCATGAACAGCGCCGCCAGCATCAGCATCATAAGGAATATCAGTCCGCCGAATACGATGACGCCAGTACGTGATGTTGCTTCCAGCCCTTTGTATATCGCAAATATCAGCACCGCACCCACAAATATATAGAAATACAGCGAAGGTGCGGAATCGAAGGCTGTGCTTGTTGCGTAATAATGTGAGCGCAGAGCTGTTTCTGATGCCGAGAAAAGCAGATACAAGGACAGAAGCACGCCTATGAACCCCGAAAGTGCTTTGCTCCGCTTCGAGATCGCAGAAAGCATATTTTCTCCCGCAGTCTTTCTTGCTGCAAAAAAAAGCGGAAGGAATACCACTGCTGACAGCAGGAATGCCGATGCCGTCACCGTAAAGCGCTGCATACCGTACCCGGTATTGCTTCCCGGAAGCGAAGTTGCTTCGGTAAATAACCTCGACAGTATCATTGATGCCGCAAGCCCGCCGTAACCTATCTCATGCTTCATCTTCTTTTATCTCAGCTCCGTTCATATTGTAAATTTCGGGGTCGGTGCGGCTGAGGCGATGCCAGCTGTCACGGGAGAATGTGTCCCTCATTCCTTTGAGCGACAGCGGTGAAAGCGGAGACATATATGGTACGCCGTATGAATCGAGCGAGCATATACCGAGACAGAAGAACAGCGTGATTATCGTTATTCCGAATATCCCGAAAAGCCCTCCCATTACGATCACAAAAAATCTCATGACAGATATCTGATTGTTGAGATCCGCTACGATATATCCGGAGATAGACGCGATCGCGATAACGAGCAGCATCGGAGCACCCACAAGTCCGGCGGATACTACGATATCACCTATAACGATACCTCCGACTATGCTTACGGCGTGACCGACGTTTGACGGGAGCCTGAGTCCCGCTTCACGCATTATTTCATAGAAAACATCGAGTATAATGCATTCGGTAAGTATGCTGTACGGGGTGAGGGATTCTGATGCCGCAAGGTTTCGCAGCAGCGAGTCCGGTATCAGCTCGGGATGGAAATTCGCAAGTGCGGCATAAAACCCGGGCAGCAGTATGCTTATCAGAAATGCGATATAGCGTACAGCACGTATGAAAAATGCAAATACAGGCTTTTCAACATAATCGTCAAGCGTTATGAAATTTTCGGTGAAAAGCTTCGGTACGAACAGCGCAAAAGGAGAACCGTCGATAATAATGCCTATCCTGCCCTCATAAAGCTTAGAAACGAACACGTCCGGACGCTCGGTAGCACCTACCTCTGAGAACATCAGGCTTTTCTTTTCCAGAAACGGCTGAACGTATCCGCTTTCAAGTATCAGCGAAAGAGGGAGAGTTTCGAGCTTTTTTGTGATCGACCGGAGCAGTTTTCTGTCTGTTCTGTCGTTCATGCTGCAAATGCAGATCTCGGTATTTGAGGTCTTTCCTATGCGCATGGTTTTAAGGACAAGCTCGGTGGATTTTACATAGCGTCTCACAAGGCTGATATTTATGTGGAGCGCCTCAACAAATCCTTCTCTTGAACCGCGCACATTGCGGTGATTTTCGGGCTGTGTGACCGAGCGTGTCTCAAAGCCCTGTATTCCCACAGCATACCCTCTGTCGATGCCGTCTATCAGTATGACGCAGAAGCCGTTCATTATCGAGGATATGACTTCTTCCGCGGAATACACCGGTTTTTCGTCTCCGGCTATCAGCAGCTCTCCGCCTATCATTGCCGCAAGCTTCTCCGGCGATGATACAGCCTGCCCGTCAAGCTTACTCAACGGACGGTAAACAAGATTCGCAAGCCTGTTCGTGTCCGTCTGTCCGTCGCAGGTAACAATACAGATATCCACACCGCCCGCTTTCGCGTATTTAAGTATGAGGTCGCTGCTGTTTTTCATCAGAGAGCGAATATTTATTGTGTTCTTTTCAAGCTCATTTTCCAGCATCTCTTCACTTCCTTTGCCCTTATTCTGCTCAGAAATGTATAAATTATTACATTTTGAGGAAAATATTACAGAACACACTCAGGATCGTGCCGCTTCGCGTTTAATCCCCGTAGTCTGTGATAAAGGCTGTGTGACAAGGTGAAAGTATGCTGATAATAATTATAAGAACAGTTGTTCTGTATTCAATAATCATTCTTATGATGCGGCTCATGGGTAAAAAACAGCTCGGAGAGCTCCAGCCCAGCGAGCTTGTTACCACAATACTCATTTCAAATATTGCAACTCTGTCTATAGAAGATCCGACAGTCCCGATGCTCATAGGTATTGTCCCGGTAATAACTATAGTGTGCATAGATATTTTCATGTCGGTAATAATGCTCAAAAGCCCCGGATTCCGCAGAGTGATAACCGGTACGCCGAGAATAATAATCTCCGACGGAAAAATAGACAGACAAGAGCTTGAGCGCCTTCGCTATACGATAGATGATGTGCTCGAAGCAATGCGTGAACAGCAGATATTCGATATAAGCGAGGTAAGGTACGCAATTGTCGAGACAACGGGAAAGATAAATTTCTGCAAAAAATCCGACAGCGCAGACGATCCGCCTACTGTTGTCATAAAGGACGGAATGACCGAAGAAAGCGGAATGGCTATCTCAGGCATCACAGAAAAGAATGTGAGTAAAATTCTCGGAGAAAATTCCACCGAGAAGAAAAATGTGTTTCTGCTGACTGTTTCAAAGGACGGCAGTTATAACCTGATAAAGCGGAAAGAGGCGAAAAAGAAGAAATGAAGCGTATAGTTATATGCGTGCTCCTTATGTCGGCGATGCTGCTGACAGGGATAATACTCGAAATACAGACGCACGCCGTTACGGGCGAACTTGAAGGTGAGCTGAAAATGCTTGGATCACGCACTCATTCGATCTCACCGGAAGAAAGGGAAATAACAGCAAAAAAGCTCTCCGAAAAATGGGAGAGCTTTTGCGCGGATAACATATTTCTTACCAATAATGAGGGAGCCTTCGAGATCTCTGAGTCTCTTGTGAGGATAATTTCATATTCAGTATCTGATGAGAAGCAGTTTGCGGAGGAATGTCGTATCGCGGCTCAGCTCATTGAGCTTTACAATGAGAGCCGCGCTCTTACTTTAGGAAACATTTTCTGATCTAAACCGGACGTCTTTTCCGGTTCACGCCGATGACCGAGCCGATGCAGGAGGAGCACAGTGCGGTAATAAGCTTTGGTATAACTCCGGCGCCGGTGAGATTTCCGGACAGCGCGGATACCGCGATCAGCGGCAGGATCATCAGCAGAGCGCATACTGCGCCAATCTTCAGTCCTCTGTGCTGCCTGATAATTCCGCAGATAAATCCCGACAGTGCGCAGCCTGCGGCAAATGCTGCAAAAGACAGTGCGCCTGCTATTGACGGCGGCAGACCGAGTCCGTACATTACACCTGTAAAAAGAATCAGCAGAATTGCCGAAGCTGCTGTTCCGCACAGAGTCGAGAACAGGAATGCGGCTGCTGTTTTATACAATAATCCTGGCTTTTTATTTACGGACAATTAAGTCACCTCCGAGATCGTTGTCCGTAAATTATATGAAAGTTCGTCCGTAAAAATGCCTTATTTTGCAAGGTGCAGAGACGTTGAAGTTTTATCGCGAAGCGAGTCGTCTTTCAGGAAGGAAGAGGAGTGGAGGGGGCTGGGGAAGAGAGGAGGAGGGAACCTCATTTCTGCGACAGAAATGGGGTTCCCTCCTCCTCTCCTCCCCAGTCTCGAACGTAAGTGACCTCTTAAAGAGCTTCTGTCATACTTTTTACATACTCACCGATATATGGAGCAGCGTCTTTGCCGTATTTTGCTGCAATTTTTACGATAGCGGAGCCGACTATAGCTCCGTCGGAGAGAGAAGCCATTCTGTGCGCCTGTTCGGGGGTGGATATGCCGAAGCCTATTGCGCAGGGAGTGTCGGTGCATTTGCGGACGGCGGCTACTATGGAAGCTATGTCGGTCTTTATCTCACTGCGCACGCCGGTCACGCCGAGACTGGACACGATGTAGATGAAGCCTTCGGCTTCTTTGGCTATCATTTCTATGCGCTGTTCAGATGTAGGAGCTATCATTGAAATAAGATCGACTCCGTATTTTTTGCAGACGGGTGCAAAATCACCTTTTTCCTCAAACGGCACATCGGGGAGAATTATCCCGTCAACGCCTATATCGGCGCAGGCGCTTATGAATTTCTCGGTCCCGTATGAATACACCACATTCGCGTATGTCATGAATACGAACGGTATTTTCACGTCTCTGCGGAGTTCGCGCACAAAATCGAATATCATGTCTGTGGTAACTCCGCCGGACAGTGCGCGGATATTGGCTTCCTGTATTACCGGACCCTCTGCCGTAGGGTCGGAGAACGGTATTCCAAGCTCTATGAGCGAAGCACCGTTTTCCGCCATTGCGCGTACTATCTTTCCTGTTGTTTCAAGATCCGGGTCGCCGCAGGTAATGAAAGGAATGAATGCCTTTCCGTTTTTGAATGCATTTGCCGTATTACTCATATATGTTCTCCCCTCTGTATCTTGCAATTGCCGCACAGTCTTTATCACCCCTGCCGGAGATCGTGATAACGATGATCCTGTCCTTGTCCATTTCCGGAGCGATCTTCATGGCGTGAGCCACTGCGTGTGCGGATTCTATCGCCGGGATTATTCCCTCTGTCTTTGCGAGGAACTCAAACGCGTTCACCGCTTCATCGTCGGTAACAGCCACATATTCCGCACGTCCTATATCATGCAGGTATGCGTGTTCGGGACCGATCCCGGGATAATCCAGTCCTGCCGAGATAGAATATACCGGTGCGATCTGACCATATTTGTCCTGGCAGAAGTACGATTTCATACCATGGAAGATGCCGAGTCTGCCTGTGTTTATGGTCGCCGCAGTTTCAAATGTGTCGATACCGCGTCCGGCAGCTTCACAGCCGATAAGGCGCACGTCCTTGTCGCCGATGAAATGATAGAATGTGCCGATAGCGTTTGAGCCGCCGCCGACACACGCCATTACCGCATCAGGCAGCCGTCCTTCTTTTTCGAGTATCTGCTGTTTTATCTCTTTTGATATCACAGCCTGAAAATCGCGTACTATTGTCGGAAACGGGTGAGGACCCATTACCGAGCCGAGACAATAATGCGTATCGGCTATCCTGCTTGTCCACTCGCGCATTGCTTCGGATACCGCGTCTTTCAGCGTGGCAGTACCTGTAGTTACCGGTACGACCTCCGAGCCGAGCAGCTTCATGCGGTAAACATTCAGCGCCTGGCGCTTGGTGTCCTCCTCGCCCATGAATACCACACATTCCATTCCCATAAGCGCCGCCGCTGTAGCTGTCGCAACTCCGTGCTGACCTGCGCCTGTCTCGGCAATAAGCCTCGTCTTTCCCATTTTCTTTGCAAGCAGAGCCTGTCCGAGAACATTGTTTATCTTGTGTGCGCCGGTGTGGTTAAGATCCTCGCGTTTGAGATATATCTTTGCTCCTCCCAGCGTCTTTGTGAGCTTCTCGGCATAGTACAGCCGTGACGGCCTTCCCGCATAGTCATTGAACAGCGCCGTAAGCTCGCTGTTGAACTGAGGATCGTCCTTGTACCGGTTATAAGCTTCCTCCAGCTCTATAACCGCATTCATAAGAGTCTCGGGTATATACTGCCCTCCGTGTTGTCCGAATCTTCCGTTGCTCATGTTCGTTGCTCCTTTCTTTTAAAATGCCGCTTCGCTTGAGACTGGGGGAAACCTTGTTGTGTCGGAAGTTTCTTTATTGACCGCCTCCTGCGGTCTTTTGGAAACTTCCTGCACAGCATCATGCCGTGAAAAAATGGTTATCCCCCAGACCCCTTTCACGAAGCACGACGCTTCGAGCTGCTTTCCAAAACGTTTGCATGCTTCGCGTCTGATCGGCAAGTCTCTGCGTCTGTTTGTGCGGTATTGTCTTTACATATATTATTTGAAAGACAGTGCATTTCTGTGTTGTCAGAACGATCTGACTGTTTCGATGAATTTCTTTATCTTGCTGTGATCTTTCTGCCCGTCTGTTTCGACTCCGGAGCTTACATCTACTCCGTAAGGACAATATCGTTCTATCGCCGCAGACACATTTTCAGGTGTCAGTCCGCCGGCAAGATAATACAGCCTGTCAACATCTTCCAACAGTTCATGGTCGAATTTTTCGCCCGTGCCGCCTGCCCCGTTGTCAAGCAGCAGATAGTCCGCAGATGAGTTCATCGCATCGTTCACAGCCTGCGCCCCGTCTATTTTAAACGCCTTTATCACCGTAAGTCCCGTTCTGTCCTTCACGCGGCAGACCGTATCGTCCGATTCCGAACCGTGCAGCTGTATGACATCAAGTATCCCTGTTCCGGCTATTCTTACGATCTCGTCAATGTCCTCGTCCACGAAAACGCCGAATGTCTTTATGCGCTTGTCAAGACGTTCTTTGAATTTCTGAGCAGTTTCGGGAGAGATATACCTTCTCCTGTCCTTTGCAAATATAAATCCTGTGCAGTCCGGCATCAGTTCGTTCAGCGTATCGCAGTCCTGTTCACGCATTATCCCGCATATTTTTACTCGTGTCATCATATTTTTCCTTTCAGAGTGTCAAGCATTGCTTTCTTATCGGCTGCACGCATAAGTGTTTCGCCTACCAGTACCGCGTCAACTCCGGCTTTTCTCAATGTTTCTACATCTTCTGCCGTCTTTATGCCGCTTTCGGCAACAAATACCTTGTCATCGGGGACAAGCTCTCTCAGCTTCACGGCATTGTCGGTGCTGACCGAGAAGTCCTTCAGATCGCGGTTGTTTACACCGATCACCCTTGCACCTGCCGATATTGCCGAACGCACTTCTTTTTCGTTGTGTGCTTCCACAAGTGCCGACAGTCCCAGCTCGTCACATATACCGATGTATTCGCCGAGCCTTTTTTCTCCGAGAAGGGAGCAGATAAGCAGTACCGCCGATGCGCCGAGCGTTCTTGCCTCATAGATCATATATCCGTCGATCACGAAATCCTTGCGTATGCAGGGGATATTCACCGCTGAGGCTATACTGCGCAGATATTCTGTACTTCCGAGAAAGTATTCCGGTTCTGTAAGCACGCTTATGCAGTCCGCCCCCGCTGCTTCATATTCTTCTGCAATTCTGAGATACGGGAAATCAGCAGCTATGATGCCCTTTGAGGGAGAAGCCTTCTTACATTCGCAGATAAACGCGATGTCCTGCTTTTTCAGAGCCTTTTCAAATGAGAACGAAAGCTTCGGCATTTCAAGAGCCGTTTTTCTCATTTCTTCGGCAGGAATAAGTTTTTTTGCGTTTTCAATACGTTTTCTCGTGCTTTCAGCTATTTTTTCAAGTATATTTTCCATATTCTCATTTATTTGAAAGCTCAGCAAATCTGTTGAGCGTTTCGAGTGCCTTTCCGCTGTCAATAAGCTCAGCCGCGAGCTTTACGCCGTCTGCGAACGTATCGGCTTTACCGCCGACATATATAGCTGCGCCCGCATTGAGCAGCACAGCGTTTCTCTTGCTGCCCTTTTCTTTTCCTTCAAGTATCGCTCGGGTAACTGCGGCGTTCTCGGCGGGAGTTCCTCCGACCAGTTCGGACTTGTCGCAGGTGCTGAAGCCGAAATCCTCCGGCTTTATTGTGTATGTCTTGTACCAGCCGTTGTTGAATTCGCACACCTTTGTCGGAGAACTGAGTGATATCTCGTCCAGCTTGTCGGTGCCGAACACGACCATTCCTCTTTTCATTCCGAGTGCGGTAAGTACCTGTGCTATGGGTTCGACCAGATACTCGTCATAAACGCCGAGGACAATGTACTGCGGACTTGCAGGATTTGTGAGTGGTCCTAAGATATTGAATACTGTGCGGAAGCCGAGTTCCTTTCTTATTGCACCTACAAATTTCATTGATGTATGATATTTCTGTGCAAACAGGAAGCAGATATTTGCCTTATCGAGCAATTCTCTGCATTTATCGGGCGAAAGGTCAATATTTACTCCGAGGGCTTCGAGGCAGTCAGCGGCTCCGCACTTTGATGATGCGGCACGGTTGCCGTGTTTTGCAACTTTTATTCCCGAAGCGGCTATGACCATAGCCGAAGTTGTTGAGATATTGAAGCTGCCGGCGTTGTCTCCGCCTGTACCTACGATCTCGAGGACATCGAAATCATGTTCGACCTTTATTGCGTGATCTCTCATAGCAGCGGCGCAGCCTGATATCTCATCTATCGTTTCTGCCTTTGCGCTTTTGGTGGAGAGGGCAGCGAGGAAAGCGGCATTTTGGGTGGGTGAAGTCTCACCGCTCATTATCTCGTTCATTACCGTATATGCTTCATCGTAAGTAAGATCCTGTTTCTGAACTATTTTGACAATTGCTTCTTTGATCATTTTAGTATCCTCCTGTTTAAGGAACCGCTGATTAAATCCCGCACGCCGCTTGCACCACATCTTCAGCCGTCATCTTGCACAAATTTTCCTTGACATACGCCAGTATGCCTGCGAAAAATTTGTGCAATCTGCCGACTGAATCTGTAGCACAATCGACATACGGTCTTTAATCATCGTTTCCTTAATTATTTTTTTACCAAATACTGCATAAAGCACGACTGACGTCTTTGCAGTATATTTTTAAGGCTATACCGCACAAAGAGCGTGCGGTGATTGCGCCGTCAGAGATTTCGTCAG
>CAMOKN010000168.1 GCA_946617595.1 uncultured Clostridia bacterium | reverse complement strand
TGGCGGAAGCGGTGGGATTCGAACCCACGAGCCCGTGAGGGCTACCTGATTTCGAGTCAGGCCCGTTATGACCACTTCGATACGCTTCCGTAAAGATTACTAAACTATTATACAGCATTTTTTCGGATTTGTCAATACAATTTTAAACAATTTTTTTATAGATTCAAAACAGCAAAATAACAGAAACGAATATCGGATAATTGGTAATTTTGCACAATTTCTCATTCCGGCACACTGATTGTTCGGCGCTTTTTGTTGTTGCTGAAAATCCGGAATTTGTCTATTATGCCGTATTTTGTTATAAATATTATAGAAAATTAGAAAAATTATTGTAATTCAGAAAGAAATGATGTATAATAATAAAGAATAGTTTTATTATGGTGACGTAAGAAAGGAGTCATTTTATGAAAATATCCGATCTTACCGTAATGGTATGCGATGATTCTCCGCTTATCAGAAAAAAACTCCAGGAGATACTTAACCGTGTCGGAGTTAACAGCGTTCTTTTCGCCGAGGACGGAGAACAGGCAGTTGATTTTTATAAAGAAAAACATCCCGATTTGGTTTTTATGGATATAGTAATGCCAAAGAAAACAGGTATTGACGCACTCCGTGAGATACGGGATTTCGATGCTGACGCAAGGGTAGTAATGGCTTCTACCGTAGGCACACAGGGAAATCTGATAAAAGCGATCAAAGAAGGAGCGTTTGAGTTTCTTCAGAAGCCGGTAAAAGAAGATGATGTACTTAAAGTCATCAATCGCCTGTTGTGCTGAAATAGGAGGAATATATGTACACACAATTATTCGGACACTATCTGTTGAATAAGGGTATCATAGACGCCGATGAGCTTCACGCTGCACTTACCGCAATGACCCGTATAAAGCCGAAGCTCGGAGCCGTGGCTATAGATGCCGGATATATGACTGCGGCACAGGTCGAAGAGGTACATGAAGCTCAGCACACTGCGGATATGCGTTTCGGCGCAATAGCTGTCAGCAAGGGTTATATTACCGAAGAACAGATGCTTGAACTTCTTGCAAGACAGAAAAATTCAAATCTCGTGCTCGGACAAGCGCTGATAGATTTCGGATTTCTCGATCATAAGCATTTTGAAGAGGCATTGAAAGAATACAAAAAGAGCGCTTCATATTCAGACGATCCCGAAGATCAGCAGATGGAACGTGAAATGCTTACTGTTCTCGGAATAGACAAAATGAAAGACAGTGACTTTTATGGCAATTATATTCTCCTGTTTATTAGAAATCTCATACGTTTTCTCGGAGATGACTTTTCTCTTGCAGGAGTATCAAGGAATGTCACAGTCTCCATGAATTATGCCTGCTGCCAGGAAATGAAGGGACCGATAAATGCAGCCGTTGCACTTGGCGGGACCGAAATGGGCTTTATCGGCATTGCCGCAAGATACGCAGGTGAAAATCTTACCGAGGCTGACGGCTATACAAAAGCCTGCGTCGGAGAACTGCTTAACCTCCAGAACGGTCTGTTTGCGGTAAATATGTCGAATCAGGAGAATATGGAGATCGAGCTTTCTCCGCAGGAATCCAAAGAAAAGCTGATGATAAACATTCCCGAAAACGGCATTGCCATAAATCTCAGCTTCTCTTTCGGCGATATAAAGATCGCAGTCATAAAAGAAGACTGACATATGGGTACCTCTAAAAACCGCTTTGAATAGAGAAAATGAGTTGATTGCGCCAAATGCAAGGAAAGGCTCCGAAAGCTTGCTGACGCAAGGTGAGGAGACTTGACGAAGCAGTTGGTGCAAGCAGTTCTTTTTCTCTCAAATGGGTTTTTAGAGGTTCCCATATATCATTCAATAAAACCGAACATAATGAGACTCCCCGCTTTGTACATAAGTATAAAGCGGGGAGCTTTTCATATATTATCGTATTTTCCTGCTGCCAGTCTTTTCTCAAATTCAGCGGCGGGCAGCGGCTTGTCGAAATAGAAGCCCTGAGCGATACGGCAGTCGTTTTCTCTGAGCAGTTCTATCTGCTGCATAGTCTCGACACCCTCCGCAACACATTCGAGTCCCATAGCCTGCGCCATTGCAACAACATGTCTGAACATAAGTTCGGTAACACCGAAGTTTTCCTCGGACGGAATAAAGTTCCGGTCAAGCTTCAGCACATCCCATGGGATCTCACGTATAAGATTGAGTGAAGAATACCCCATTCCGAAATCATCTACGGTAGTGTAAATTCCCTCTTTTCTCAGTCCGTTCACGACGCGCTTGATATTCAGAAATTCAGCGTCAGTTGTTGTTTCGGTAAGCTCTATCTCTATGTATCTGTGCGGAACTTTATTTTTGTCGATTATCTTTATCAGCTGTTCGAGCAGATCTATGTCTATCAGATGCTTTCTTGACAGGTTTACGGAAACTCTTACGATCTGTTTTTTCTCATTCAGCCACCTGCGTATATCCTTGCACACAGCATCGAGCATATAGTAGTCGAGCTGACAGATATCGGTGTTCTGCTCAAGTATTGGTATAAATTCGATCGGCGGCACGATCTTTCCATTCTTCACCCAGCGGCAAAGCGCTTCGGCACCGACTATCCTTCCTGAATTTATATCTACCTTAGGCTGATAGTATGCCTTAAATTCGCCTTTTTTGATCCCTTCCGAAAAATCAACACGGATCCGCATGAGTTTTTCTTTTTCAGCGATCGACTTTTCGCTGTAATACACAACAGTACCGCTGCGTTCACTTTTTGCGTCCTGACCCGATGCGATTATCCGTCCCACGATCTCACCCGGACGCTCATAGACAAAATCGTCTGGTATCACAAATACACCTGCGTAGGCTGATATCATCACACGTTTCTCGTTCTCCGTGTCATAAGTCACCGGAAAGCCGTCCAGAATGAAAAGAACGGATCTCAGGATCTCTTTGCTGCAAAATAATACAAAATTGTCTCCGCCGACACGGCATACCAAGCCGTTATCTCCGATGACTGCCTTTACAGTTTCAAAGTAGCTTCGCATCACTTTGTCAGCGGCTATCCTGCCGATCTCCTGATTGATGAGTGAAAAATGTCTCAGGTTATAATACACAGCGACATTCCCTCTGATGCAGTCCTTCTCGTTCATCTGATCGAGATATCGCATATAGTTGCTAAGGTTCGGATATCCGGACTCGTCATAATATCCGAGGTTCTCCACGACGGTCTGGAGCCTGTTGCGGCTGATGAAGCTGAGCATAGCACGCAGAATGATATCGACTTTCCGGTATTCATCGTCCGAGAGCGGTTCGGAGTCTGCCGCCATATATATCGTACTTTTGACAACTGCCATAGACGGTGTTACGATACGGCGGTATATTGCGACTTTATCGCCTTTGCCGTTATCATAATCCACCATTATCTCGCCCTGACCGTCTTTTTCCGCACTCAGGCTTTTGTAGAATTCCGTAACGCCTTTTGAAATGTTGAACAGTTCACAGATCTCTTTCAGGATCTCTACGAAATCCTCGCGGTCGAAGCCGTTGGGATTGGTCATACAGTCTATCATCTGCTCAAAGAGCAGGTTGTATTTCTGTTCTTTGTTTTTCTCCATGTTTCCCTCCCGACACGCAGAAAAATCCATCGTTTTTTTCTTTTATAATATAATAACATATTTTATCGTATAATTCAATGCTTTTCCTATATTTTTTTTCTTCTGCCCGTTAAATCCGGAGAAAAAACGACTGGCGGAAATTTTTTATGTTTTGGGTATTGACAAGTGTGTATATGTATGCTATACTGTGTATAACGTATATATACAATATAAGGAGTTCGCTATGGATATAATCCTTAAAAACTCGTCCGATGAGCCTATCTATCAGCAGATAGTCTCACAGATAAAAACACAGATAATGAGCGGCACTCTTGCGCCGGGGGACGCCCTGCCGTCAATGAGAACTCTTGCCGCTTCGCTCAGGATCAGTGTCATTACCACAAAGCGCGCTTATGAAGAACTTGAACGTGACGGATTCATCGAAAACTATGCCGGAAAGGGCTGCTTCGTAAAGACGCAGAATACCGATTTCCTGCGTGAAGAATCCGTCCGTCTCACTGAAGAACTTCTTGCAAAAGCCTGTGAAAAAGCGCGTATCTGTGGGCTCACTCTCGATGAAATGAAAGAAATGCTTGAACTTATGTATTCGGAGGAAAGCGAAAATGAATGATTATGAAAATGCTATCGAGATCAACGGACTAACCAAGAAGTACGACGGATTCACACTGGACAATGTAAGCTTCAATGTACCTAAAGGCTCTATAATGGGATTCATAGGTCAGAACGGAGCAGGGAAGACCACGACTATCCGTTCGCTGCTGAATATCATAAAAGCGGATTCGGGAGAGATAAAACTGCTTGGGCTCGATCATGCGAAGGACGAATACGAGGTGAAAGAGCGTATAGCCGTGGTGTTCGATGAACTTCCGTTCCACGAAAGCTTCACAGGTGAAGCGCTCTCCAGGATGTTTTCGGGGATCTATGGAGCATGGGATAAAAAACGCTTTTTTGAACTTTGCGACAGATTCGGACTGCCCGTGAAGAAAAAGCTGAAAAAGTTCTCCAAAGGTATGAAAATGAAGATGCAGATAGCCACCGCGCTGTCCCATAACGCCGAGCTTCTTATAATGGACGAGGCTACCACCGGGCTTGATCCTGTCGTGCGCAACGAAATACTTGAGATGTTCCGTGAATACCTTATAGACGGTGACAAGTCGATACTTATGTCATCGCATATAACCAGCGATCTTGAAAAAATAGCAGACTGTGTTACATTCATAGATAAAGGCAGGATACTGCTTACCGGCTACAAGGACGATGTTCTCGACAACCATGCTGTCATAAAATGCACGAAGTCGGAATACGCGGAAATGGTCCCTGCGGATATCATCAGCGCCCGGTTGAGTGATTTCGGCGCTGAGGTCATGGTCGCGGACAGGGGAGAGGCTCAGATAAAATACCCCGGTCTTGCAATAGAAAAGACTACGCTCGAAGAGATCATGCTGTTTTATGTAAACCGTGAGAAAAAGGAGTGGTCGTGATGAAAAAAGGCTCTTTCGCAGGACAGCTCTACCGCGAATTTTATCTTGCACGTAAATCTTATGTCATTGGACTTATCATGTTCGCAGTCTGGGCTCTGTTCGGCTGTCTTACGCTCATAAGCTTCAGGCATGGAAATATCGGAAGGCTCATCGATCACATTGCCGGAGATAATGCTGTCGCAGGAGCGTTTGACGCTGAAGGAATGCAGAATGATATAAAAAACGCGCTGTATCTTGCATTGAAGGGATTACCGTCGCTTATGACAATGGGTTTCATATTCTCCGGGGCGGAAATTGCAGGAAAAGACGAGAATGCTATGTGGCAGAGATACGCAAAATGCACTCCTGTGACTCCGGCGATGCGTTCAGCCGCTAAAACTCTGATGAATTTTTTTGCAGCTGCGGCTTCATTGATACTGTCGATAGGTTACATATCATTCATAGACGCACTTACCGGAAATAGTATCAGCTATAGAGAGATCGCGGTCCTGATAACATCTGTCAGCGTTGTCACGATTATGTCTGTCATTGCTCAGGCATATATACGTTTTTTCAAAGGTATGGACAAGGGTATGCTCGCGCTTGTCATAACAGTCGTTGTGGTAGAATTGATATTTATTGTATTCAATAAGCCGGAACCCGGTTCAGACGGAAAAAATATTGATCTTATTGAGGTGTGTGAACTGATATTCCCATTCACTCCGATGATATTCATAGGAACGCTTGCAGTCTGCTTCGTGCTGATGTATGCGCTGTACAGAAGGAGGGAGAAGTAGTATGTCCGGTCTGTTATACAAAAACTTCCGTCTCAATCTTTCGTCGATGATCTTCTCACTCGTGACAGCTTTTGCCTGCTGTCTTACGATGATCCTTGTGTGTCTGTTCAGCTATCCGCTGCGTGGTGTGAAGGCAGGACCCGATGATATACAGTCTCTTTCTTTAGGATTTTTTGCGTGCTATTTTCTTGCATTCTGGCTTCCGTCAATGGCAAGCAGCTCACTGTTCTCAGTTGATGAGAACAGGACGTGCTGGGCGTTTGCGATGTCACTGCCTCAGGGAGCAAAGGGTCATGTTGAAGCGAAATACTATTACCTGCTTGCACAGAATATTGTTATCATGTTCATTGTATTTATCTGTGACACAGTATCGTGCGGAATGCTCGGCGGCGCAGGGAACAATACCATTTTCATAATTTTCGCTTTTTCCGTTTGTATTTTCCTGACTGCAATAGAGGTGCCTTTCATGATACGCTTCGGTTCGGAAAGAGGAGTTGCCATAAAAGGTGCAGTCGTCGCCGGAGTTATCATACTGGCATTCCTGTACCTCTTGTTCGGGGACATTTCATGGGTATTTTCGGACGAAGACCCGATAGTGGCGCTGATGAACTGGCTGCAAAGCGGAGATATAATATTCTGGCTCGGACTGTTCCCATATTTCAGTATCGCAGCGTACTATATTTCTTTCAGAATATCTGTAAAGCTGTTCAGAAAGGGGGCTGAATCCTATGAGCAGTGAAAAGAAGATTACCCTGCTAAGGCTTGCTATATTTCTTGTTATAGCATTTCTGCCTTTCTGTATAATCGTACCGGTGATGTGGTCATATTTCGGTGAGCCGATATATGCAAGCACGAACGAAGCTGCTGCTGTGCCCGTATATATACTCGGGGTGTTCGGAATGATGACACCCTCGCTTGCGAACCTTCTGACCCGTCTTATCACAAAAGAGGGATTCGGCAGATCATATCTGGGATTTAAAACTAAGGGAAAGATAGGTTATTATGCTGCATCAGTTATCGTCCCCATAGCGTATTCCGCAATAGCCTGCGTTCTGATATGGGCGTTTTTCCTGAACGGGATCAGCTTTTCCGACACATTCACAGGCAGCGGACTTCAGACAGCCGGTATCTTCATGTTGCAGTTGATATCATCGGTGATGATCTTTTTTCCTGCATTCGGTGAAGAATGGGGCTGGCGCGGTTATATGATGCCGAAGCTGTTTGAACTTATGCCTAAGCCGGCGGCGATAGTTGTTGGCGGAATAATATGGGGACTCTGGCACGCTCCGCTGACGATAGCCGGACACAATTTCGGAGTGGATTATCCCGGCTACCCGTTTGCGGGGATCGGGCTGATGTGTTTGATGTGCATATTCATGAACGGTTTCCTTACACTTCTGACGAAGAAGACCGGATCTGTCTATCCTGCGGCATTCGTACATTCTCTCAACAACAATATGAGTGCGGGAGTGATGTTCATGCTCTTCGGCAGCGAAGCCGCAAATGAAAGGGTAGGGAGACTGTCATCAACAAAGGCATTCATACCGTATCTTGCTGTATTGGCTGTCATCTTCATCATAAGCATGGTGCTTCTGATGAAAAAACGAGCTGACAACTGAACAGGCTAAGGCAATACCGCACAAAGCACGGCTAACACCTTTGCACGTGCCTTGCTTGCATCTTTTCCGTCATATTAACCAAAATCCACTTGACTTGCGTCAGCAAGCCATGCGTGTCTTTTGTTTAATCCGACGTGCAAGCACTGATGCTTGCATCAATGCAGCCCAAACGCGGCACGATGCCGCGAAATAAGCTGCATTATTAATATGACTGACGGCGCAATTCACGTACAATCTTTGTGCGGTATAGCCATAAAAAAACAGAAGCACAGAACCATTGGCTCTGTGCTTCTGTTAATGTGCATCTGCCGTATGAAATATCAGCCTTACTGGATAGCGATATATCTTGTTTTGTCCTGTTCCGGTGTTTCCTGCGGTTTAGGAATGTCAAGCGTGAGAACACCGTTATCGAATTTAGCCTTGATATCCTCTTCCTTTACATTATCGCCGACATAAAAGCTTCTGCTGTATGAACCTGTGAAGCGTTCGCGGCGGATATAGTGACCTTTCTTGTCTTTTTCATCGTTGTTCTGAGAGGTCGAAGCGCTGATCGTGATATATCCGTCATTCAGCTTTGCCTTTACGTCCTCTTTACGGATACCGGGGAGATCAACGGCAAGTTCGTAGCCGCTTTCAGTCTCCTTCACATCGGTCTTCATGATGTTCGGCTGCTGTGTGTGTGAAGACATCATCGGGAAATCGAAAAAGTCATCAAATACATCTCTTCTGAATACATCGGGTACTAACATAGGTCATATCTCCTTTCGATCATTACGATCTTACTATAATTCTGAACATCTGAGAGGGGATTATTCTTTTTTGTCCCTATTTTTCTGTTCTGACTACAGTATAGCACAACTTTTTAGCACTGTCAATAGGAGAGCGCTAATTTTGATATACTTTTCACAATTTTCACATTTCTGTCATATTGGGTAAAATAAAAACTCCGGCAGTCTGAACTGCCGGAGCATTTGTCTGAAGCCATCACTTGAGGTTGTATTTCTTCTTGAACTTATCAACGCGTCCGCCTGCATCAACAAGCTTCTGCTTACCGGTGAAGAAAGGGTGGCAATTGGAGCAAATTTCTACTTTAATGTCCTTTTTAGTGGAACGTGTTTCAAAAGTAGCTCCGCACGCGCACTTGATCGTTGTTGCTTCATACTTGGGGTGGATACCCTCTTTCATTGCCGTCACCGCCTTTTCCGTAAACTTACATCAATGGGGAGCAACCCACTGACAACTGTCAGTGAATTATTATATCACCAAACATCATATTTGTCAATACTTTTCTGCAAAAATTCTTCTGATGTATTCAATATCCGATGCTTCGGATACATTGACTGCTATTAAATTTAACTCAATTCAGATATGTGAATATCACCATAAATCCGAAAACATTCCGGTCAAAATGATGTAAAATCCTACAATTCTGTTTTTTTGTCCTTGACAAAGGGGTATGTTTGTGGTATATTGTGTTAGTCAGAACGTTAGCGCGGTCTAACCAATGCTGTTCAAAGGTTGTCTAAAGATAACTGTGCGGGGGAGCCTTCCGGTAATTTTCCGGAAATATCCGCAGGCAGTGGTTAGCTGGCGCTAATAAATGCAGTTCCGATAAAGGAGTACACATAAACGAAAATGAGTACACTTAGGTTAGCAAATGCTAAGTCTGCTGCGGTGCTTATATCGCTGCTGCTGGTGCTTTCAGCGGTATGCGGAGTGTTCACATTTGCAGCTTCCGCAGAGAGCACCTCGTACATAGCGACATGGGAAGAGTACATGGCTGCGCACGGCATTGAAAAATACACATGGAATACTGTGGCAAATGCAGAAGATGAACTTCTCGAAGCCGCATACAAGCTCTACCGTGACGGAAACAAGGACGAAGCTTTCACAGCGTCAAGACAGGCGTATTACGGATATTATGAGACTACCGGATTTGAACGGAATGTCATGGGACATATCTCCGGCGCCGAAGTCTCAAAGGCTGAGCTTCAATTCAGAGCTGTCCGGAACGTTCCGAAAAAAGGAGGTTCGCTGGAAGATTTCTGGAAAGAGATCGAAAAGCTGAGCCAGATACTGCACGATCAGGCAAACGGACTTGACGGCATCTCCGAAGCCGGAGTCAGCGGAGTATCAATGGATCGCGTGAACGGTTCGGTCACTGAAACTTCTCAGACAGAAAGTTCGGCTGATACTTCTGATGCTCAGACCGGTAACACTCCGGCTGCAACAACAGCAGCTGAACCGGCAGTCGGCGAAAACGCAGTTAGCACCGACGGTACCGGAAGCTGGGGAATAACCTTTGCCGCGTGCTTCGGAATAATCCTCAGAGAAGGACTTGAAGCAATACTTATAGTAGGTGCAATAATAGCATATCTCGTAAAATCAGGCAACAAGAGCAAGCTTAAGATCGTCTATGCCGGCTGTGGGCTTGCAATAATCGCAAGCTTCATATGCGCATGGCTGCTCCAGCTGTTCAAATTCGCAAATACCGAAAATCAGGAGATAATCGAAGGTGTTACCGCACTTATCGCGGTGGTAGTACTGTTCTATGTAAGCAACTGGATGGTGTCGAAAGCCGAATCCGACGCATGGAACAAATACATTGACGGACAGGTAAGATCTTCAGCTGAGACCGGAAGCGTGTTCACGCTCGGTTTCACCGCGTTCCTCGCTGTATTCAGAGAGGGCGCCGAGGTCATTCTCTTCTATCAGCCGCTGACTACCGATGAAAACAGCACCGGTGCGATGTGGGCAGGCTTCGGAGTAGGCTGTGTCGTACTCGTGTTCGTATTCCTCGCGATACGCTTCTTCAGCGTAAAGCTCCCGATAAAACCGTTCTTCCTCGGAACGAGCATACTGATGTTCATAATGTCTGTCTCCTTCCTCGGAGCCGGAATTAAGGAACTTATCGAAGGCGATGTCATACCGTACACCTCACCCGACTGGCTGGCGGCGATAATCCCGTCAAATGATGTGTTCGATGTGCTCGGTATCTATCCGTGCTACGAGACACTTATCCCGCAGCTGATACTCATTCTGATAACATTCCTCATCTTCGTTATGATGAAGTGGGAACGCAATAACCGCAAAGAAGCCGGAGTCATAGCGATAATATTCGGCGGACTCGGTATCCACAAATTCTACTTGGGAAAATACGGAAAGGGTATCCTGTATGCGGTGTTCTGCTGGTCGTTCATACCGGCGCTGCTCGGTATCGCTGACGGAATACATTTCCTGACAGAAACGGACGAACAGTTTGAAGCCGAACGACTTCCGAAACCCAAGGAAAAGAAGAAGCGTCAGAAGCCTGAAAAGGCTAAGACATAAATGTTTTCTATAGCAACAGAGTTGCTTTTGGAAATAGATCTGCGGCGATCCGCAGAAATGGTAAGGCTATACCGCACAAAGATTGTACGTGAATTGCGCCGTCAGACTTTTCGTCAGATTGTACAGAAATGACGCATGGCTTTTGAAGGTTTCTCTTTTGCGCTGCATCTTCGTTACCGCTTAT
>CAMOKN010000167.1 GCA_946617595.1 uncultured Clostridia bacterium | reverse complement strand
CTTGCGATAAACGGCGTGGGAGGACTGAAGATAGGCGGTATCGCGTCTTTCCTCCAGCTTTCCAGAAGCTTCACGATGCCGATAAACCAGATCGTTCAGCAGTTCAACTTCATTATCATGGCACTTGCGGGTGCAAAGCGCATATTCGAGCTTATAGACGAGAAGCCGGAGACCGACGACGGTTACGTTACGCTTGTAAATGCGAAGATCAACGAGAACGGCGAGATCACCGAGACCGATGAGCATACCGGAATGTGGGCATGGAAGCACCCCCACGGAACAGGCGATGTCACCTACACTCCGCTCAAGGGCGAGGTTACTATGAATCAGGTGGATTTCGGCTATGTCGAGAACAAGATCGTCCTGCATGACGTAACGCTTTACGCGGAGCCGGGTCAGAAGATAGCTTTCGTAGGTTCTACCGGCGCGGGAAAGACCACGATAACCAATCTTATCAACCGGTTCTATGATATAGCGGACGGCAAGATACGCTACGACGGTATAAATATCAACAAGATAAAGAAAGCCGATCTGCGGCGGTCACTCGGTATGGTTCTCCAGAACACAAATCTGTTCACCGGCACCGTAAAGGAGAATATCCGCTACGGAAAGCTGGACGCAACGGACGAGGAGATCTACGCCGCAGCAAGGCTTGCCAACGCCGACGACTTTATCCGCCGTCTCCCGCAGGGTTATGACACCATGCTGACCGAGAACGGCGCACAGCTCTCGCAGGGTCAGCGCCAGCTTATAGCCATAGCAAGAGCGGCGATCGCAGACCCGCCGGTTATGATACTCGACGAGGCTACATCGAGCATTGATACCCGTACCGAGGAGATCGTACAGAAGGGTATGGACAGTCTAATGAAAGGAAGAACGGTGTTCGTTATCGCTCACCGCCTCTCGACAGTAAAGAATTCAGACGTTATAATGGTGCTTGAGCAGGGACGTATCATAGAGCGCGGAAATCACGAAAAGCTTATTGCTGAGAAGGGCAGGTATTACAAGCTTTATACAGGAGCGTTTGAGCTGGATTAACTGCGCTGACGCGCTTGTCTTCGCAGACGGCGCCGGGCTTACGCCGCCCGGACCCGCGCCAGCGTGACGCTGGACCCTGATGACCATAGCAGCAAAATAGATTCAATAATATGCCGTTAATACAGACACAGCGGTGCAGATCACTCTGCACCGCTGTTTTATTTGCGACATAAATGTGACATTATATAGTATTACACATTTTGTGTGTGATTTGTTGCTCTATAAGAAGAAAAAAATATTCTTGCTCTGTCATTGCAATACGATCGGAATTCTAATGACATTGTGCCATAAGAAAGCGGCGGTAAATATGTTTTCAAACCGAAGCCGGCTCTTTTAGTTTGCTGTTATAAGTATTTTGTTGACAAATACTCCGAATTTGTGTATAATAAGCATATACTTTGATCGGAAGATACGTCGGCGAGAACTATGGCACAGCGCTGACATGGCTTTTCACCCAGAAGGAGGTCCTCATGGATAACATTTTTGACCTTAACAGCATCTCTGTTGACTTTGATCTTATGGAGCGCGCAAACCCTGTTTTCAACACAGCTAAAATGACGCTGTTCCAGCTCACCGCTTCCGGCAACGAGTATGCCGCAGCTATCGCAGAAAAGCTCGGACTGAACTACGAGAATGCGCAGAATTCCAAAAGCACTAAAGTTCCTCCCGAGATCGCTGTGCTTAACAACATTATTCTTGAAACGCGCTATAAGACTATGGCTGCACTTGCAGAGAAAAGCGGCTTTCCAACGGAGGTAGATATGCCATGCGGTTATACTCCCCGCGCGATAGAGTTTTCAAAAAAAGGTATCCGCTTTGTCGGCATAGACCTTCCCGCGGCGATCTCCGAAGCCGGGCCTGCTGTCACATCTCTGATCGATGAGGATAAGAAAGGGCTTGTGCGGTTTGCGGGTGCAGATGCCACAAACTATGAGTCTGTCAAAAAGGCGCTGGAAGGCATTGACGGCGAGATCTGCATCACGACCGAGGGTCTTATGATGTATTTCACCGATTCGGAAACAGGAGTTCTTTGTGATAATATTGCAAGACTACTCTCCAGGCACGGCGGGTGCTGGATAACGGCAGACCCCGAAGTCTCGCTCCAGTTTGTCCTTACTGCTCAGCCTTTATTCGGCGAACGGTTTATGGATATAATGATGAAAATGAAATCGGTAGCCGATGATAAATCGGACGTTAATGTCGGTTCAAACTCTTTGGTGATCGACTGCCGGGACGCCGCAGCAGGTATGAAAAAGGCTATGATGTTCCTTGCCGCACACGGACTTAAAGCGGAAAGAATGACAATTGCAGAGAATATGCCGGAGATCACAATGCTGTCAAAGGTAGAACCTCAGACCGCAGCTGCAATAAAGGCGGCTATGGGCAAGTGCGCATATTGGAAGATCACACTCATCAACAGCTCCGCGGAGATCGACACATCTATGGTAAAGAGCGCAGCTTTTGATGCAAAAGCAGTCTGCGCAGACGGAGAGCTGATGCTGAAAATGGCGGGCAGAGTGGATTCGATCAATGCTCCCAAGCTTCTTTCTTTCTGGGAGAAGACATCAGCCGGTGAAAAGATAAACGCTGTAAATATTGACTGCACAGAGCTTGAATACATCTCGTCCGCCGGACTCAGAGTCCTTCTCATCATGCACAAGGCATGCCCCGGCGGGGTAACGGTATCGGGCGCAAATAATGCAATAAAGGAAATACTT
>CAMOKN010000166.1 GCA_946617595.1 uncultured Clostridia bacterium | reverse complement strand
GAGAATACGCTTGAAGCAGCTCTTGACAGCACCGAAGTACCTTCCGGCGTTTATTACAAGCTTATCGACGCAGTTCACGCAAACATGGATAAGATGTACCGCTATGTGGCGCTTCGGAAGAAGCTGCTGGGAGTTGATGAGCTGCACTACTACGATCTGTACGCGCCCATGGTAAGCGATGCCGAAGAAAAGATCACATACGAGCAGGCAAAAGAGACCGTGCTTGAAGCGGTTAAACCGCTTGGCGAGGAGTATTGCGCCATAATGCGCGGCGGATTTGAGAGCGGCTGGGGTGATGTGTACGAGAACGAGAACAAGTGCAGCGGCGCATATTCTGCCGGCGCAAGAGTCCACCCGTTCGTACTTCTCAATCACACAGACGATCTCCAGTCCGAGTTCACGATCGCGCACGAAATGGGGCATGCGCTACATTCGTATCTCTCGAACAAGCATCAGTCCGTAACCTACGCGGATTATAAGATCTTCGTAGCGGAAGTAGCCTCGACATTCAACGAGTCTCTGTTGATGCAGCATCTTCTGCGGACTACGAAAGATAAGCGCAAGCGTGCTTATCTGATAAACTACTTCCTTGAGCAGTTCCGCACCACTCTGTACCGCCAGACGATGTTTGCGGAGTTTGAGCTGAAGATCAATGAGATGCAGGCGAGAGGTGAGGCGGTAACATCGGACGCGCTGTGCAAGCTCTACGGCGAGCTGAACGATCTCTACTTCGGCAGCGGTATAGTTCACGACCCGGAGATCGACCATGAGTGGCAGCGCATACCGCACTTCTACTATAACTATTACGTTTACCAGTACGCAACCGGATTCTCTGCCGCGATCGCTCTTTCGGAGCGTGTCCTGAACGGCGGGAGCAAGGAAGCGGAAGAATATCTCGGATTCCTTAAAGGCGGCTGCTCAAAGACACCGATCGAGCTGCTCAAAGGAGCCGGCGTTGATATGACAGATGAAAAGACGGTAGGCGATGCGCTTGCTCTGTTCGGCTCTCTGCTCGACGAGATGGAAAAGCTCGCCGAAGAGATCTGAGAGAGTTTTTAAGAGATTTTGATACGGGGGCTCCTGCCCCTGCGACCCCGCCAACCCCCTTTAAAAAGGGGGTTGGATCCCCTAAATCAATGCAGTATTTCTGAGTCACTGCTATGGGCAAAATGGCAGGAAACGCAGTGTTCAGGCAGCAGATCACTATTACAAAAGGAGAAAAAAGATGAAAGAGATCGATTTAAGAGAACTTAACCTTAACCCATTCAAGCTTATCGGCAACGATTGGCTCGTGCTCGCCGCAGGAGATGAAAGCGGCTGCAACGCTATGACAGTATCGTGGGGGCATCTCGGCTGTCTCTGGAGTCCCAATCGCCCTACTGCCGCGGTTTATGTGCGTCAGTCCCGTTATACAAAGGAATTCATAGATAAGCACGATCTGTTCACGCTGTCGCTGATAGAGGACAGAGCCGCTCTCGGATATCTCGGTTCCCACTCCGGGAGAAACGAGAACAAGTTTGAAAACGCGGGTATCAAGCCGTTATTCATTGACGGCACGACTGCGATCGAGGGCGCAAAGCTCATATTCGTTTGCAGAAAGCTGTATAAAGCTCCGATATCCGCTGATTGCTTCATCGACAAGTCGATAGCCGCAAAGGATTACGCGAACGGAGATTTCCACGAAATGTATATAGGTGAGATAATCAAGACGTATGATTAAGTAATAGGAACCGCCTGCTGTGAATAAACACAGCAGGCGGTTCTTGTTATGCAGGAAAAAACGGTCTGCGTCAACGGCTGTTTTGTATAGGCGCATTCACGCCATACCGCACATCATATCGTAAAATCCGGGAATAGCGGAAGTCGCCATTATCTGCGCTACGGTAGCGACATCAATTATCGTGTGACCTATCATTATCGGCACCGGATCGCGCTTTTTGTAGTAGTACGCACAAAGGATCACCGTAAGCGGCAGGAATGAAAGAAAGCGGTACAGAATGTATCTGACATCGAAAAGCGTCGGGATAAAACTGTGCTGAAGTGCATAGAAAAGAGCGGGAACAAGAACTGCCGCGTACTTGTTTTTTATATTATTGACACCGCAGCCGAGATAAAGCCCGTCCTCTGCGAATGCAGTCGTAATCGGAAGCAGCGGTATGTTGACAGCCGCAAGAACAACGGGTATCGGCGCTATAATCATTGGTGCCGCATACGGTATCACGCCGTAGCACAGGAATCCCGCCAGAAACATTCCCCCCATTCCGAGCACAAGTATGACAACGGACACGATCACGACCTGACTCACCTTTGTCTGCCCCTTCTTATAGCCAATGAGTTCCGCAAAAGTCTGACCCGTGCTTCTGGCGGCAAAGATCAGCATTGCTATTGTCAGAAGATTTACAATGGTATCTGTGACCGACCACCAGTTGCTTATCTCATCTATTCTCTTATTGACAAGACCTGCGCCCACAAGAAAGATAAGCGGGAATATTATCGAACGCACCGGCATCAGATAAGGGAGTGTTTTTCTGTCCATTTTGTTATCCTCTCAAACCAAACGTGATCGTCGAAAAAATAGCCGCAGCAATTATTATAAACTTATGCTGCGGCTGAAACTTCACTGAATCACCGGCGCTTACATCAGAATGTGAAGTTGAGCGGCGGGGGATTGTTATTATTATTGTTGTTGTCGTCCTTGTTATTCAGAGACCTTATAGGCTTGGGCTTGCTGTGGATTATATGCGGGAAGAGTGATTTCTTTGCCGGTTCGGGCGCAGGCTGCTGTGCTTCCGGAGCAGGCTGAGGCGCCGCGAGTGCGGGCTGAGGTGCTGCCGGTGCGGGCTGTATTGCCTCGGCAAGTGTTCCGGCAGGTTTATCCGGCTGCACAGGCTT
>CAMOKN010000165.1 GCA_946617595.1 uncultured Clostridia bacterium | reverse complement strand
GGGTGTCAGAACATACGGGAGACTTACCGGATATACCTTTGACAGCTATGACACATACCGAAGGACCATCTTTACTCCGGTGGGAATATACAATGTCAGAGCTTACGAATATGGGAAGAACGGCGAGCTGTTCTGGAATATGGGAGAAAGAGGAGTTCCGGGATATGAGACGCAATACAAGATAATCTATTCCGATGATGAGCAGGTCATAGTGCGTCTTGATGCGAAGCATGATGAAATGTTCGCCAATGTCAAAAACACGCATGAGGTCAACTACACGATACTGCTTCTGACCGAGGACGGCTGGAGAGTCGATCTTCTCCGGGATCCGCAGTTGTTTTAAGAATATGCAGATATGATATAGGAGGACAATATAGTGAGATCGGGATCAAAAATTTCCGCTGTTGCCATTGCAGCAGTTCTGCTCCTTTCGGGCTGCAACAATGTGATACCTACTCCTGAGAGCGATAATGCTACAAACGAGAGTAATATTACCGAAGTTGCAACAACTAACGCTGATGATCTGTCGGTTACATCAAGTATAACAACATCGGACAGCAGCGTTACCGATAACACCGATATCTTTGAACAGATAACCGATACATCTATGCCGGATCCGGGCATAAGTTCAATGTATGGCACCTATCTTGATTTCTCTTCTCCTTGGAAACAAAGAGTTTCGCACGTATTGCTCCCTTTATATAGTGAGCAAAAAGAAAGAGGTTCGAAATGGGTAAAAAGCAAGGAAAGTGTACCCACTCCATACAATCTATACAATAGCATGAGTCTTGTAAGCTTCTGCCGCGATCTGGATATCCCTTGGGAGAGCATTGAAGATAATGTCAGAGCGTGGAACGGCTCAGTAAGATATCCTGCCGGAACTCCGCGCGAGGAATATGAAGATATCGAACGTTTTACCGAAGAGGAATTGGCGGCGCTTAAAACCGGAGATGATGAGACAATAGTCAAGCTTCTTGCTTCCGATTATTCTATCGTTGTCGGCGAGAATGTGTTCTCCCCAATGTGGCTTTACTACCACACTGTTGATGATTATAAGACTGCGGGTATTGCGCCGAATACAATGTGCTCACTTCTTGAAAAATATTCTAAATTCGACCTTACTGAAGAAACCTCGAATACCATACACTCACCACTTGAAAGATATTCCAAATTCGACCTTATCGAGGAAGCATGGAGAGCATTCCGCAAAAAGCTTATCCTGTATGCTTACAGCGAAACGTGCCCGGATAAAGACAGAATATATACCTATGAGACAGATATTTCCGAGCCTCTCGGAGATGATGCTTTCAGGATATTTGAAGAATTTTTCTATGGAGAATGGGAGTGTATAAGCAATTATGAGAACAGCGTTCCGACTTTTGATATGACCTACAACGGCAGCTCGTTCCGTTTCGGAAGGATATTGGGGGTATACGAGACCGATGAAATATATGTTCTACATTACAACAGCGGCGGCGGTACGCTGGAGTGCTACGTTATAGAGAAAAGCGCCCCGGAAACGATGTATAGTACTGATGTTCTGCCAAGCCTCGGGGGAATAGAAGAAATCAAGCTCGGGAACGATGAGCCGATGAAATTCATAAACCGCAAGCCTGCCGCTGCGGAGCTCAAAACCGGCGAACTCAGCATACCGGGGCTCACATATCTGTTCCATATTTACGGCAGCGATTTTGAAGACTATTATCGTGAGATCATAGACCGCGACGGCTATCGGAGCATCAGTGAAGATGAAGAACTGTACCTTGGCAACGGATATGTGCTTGACAATTTTACACAATATCTTGTCGATATGTCGGAGGACAATGTGACAGTCGCACTGCCGTATGTTCACGACAAGCAGGAATCGCACCAGACAGCTGTATATTACGAGCTTACATTCACGAAGGACGAGAACGGTGAATGGTCGGTGGAGTATGCCAAATCCGAAACATATACAACTGTGTACTCCTTCAACGGAGTAGAAATCCCCGATGAGCTTATTACAGAAGACGGAGAGAATTATATTCGTACTTCGGCGGCGTTCATCGTGTCACCTGTTGACGGGATCTTGTCCATTGTAAAGTACAACGATAAATACGGCAATATTGTTATAAGATTGTGCAGCTCAACATTATTTAAAAATGAGGATAACATTCTTGAATTCGGGGAGCAGAGCGCGGTGGTTTCTGAAGAGGTCGAGGTAAGCGGTCATTTGTACATTGACCGACAGAACATAGATGAAACCTACGGACGAAACGGCGGGATCGAATTTGTACCCGACGGCGACACGCTCCCGCTGTTCCTGTCGGAGCGCAGCCGTGAAGATAATACCGGAAATCCGCTGTTTATAGGTTCGATATTTGAAAGCTCTCCTTACTACATCGGCGATGAATTTGCAGATTTTATGAAGAACTACAATGGCGGACAGGTCACGGTACGGCTGAATAATATAAGAATTGCTCTTACCGCAAACGAAACCGATAACTCTAAGGCAACATTAATGGCTATCGAAGGAATGTAAAAATGCCCCCTCTCGAAGTTTTCCTTGTCCCGCAAGCATTTATACAAAACAAGCGCACGAATTTAGGCTCGTGCGTTTGTTGCATTTTTCCAGAATATACGCTATAATATTTTTGATAAAAACGTCCGGAAAAGTGTTCGGTTTGCGTCCGAAATATTGACTATATTAATAGAAGACATTATATGGGAGGGCAAAATGACTGACGAAAAGATCATAAAGCTGTACTTTGACCGCTCCGAGGACGCGATCACAGAGACTGACAGGAAGTATGGCGGCGCGTGCAGAAGCGTGGCATACAACATTCTCGGCAGCCATGAGGACACCGAGGAATGTACAAATGATACATATCTGAAAATGTGGGAGGTCATTCCGCCGAAAAGACCGACAAAGCTCGGTGCTTTTGTCGTGTCGGTCGCACGCCATATCGCCCTGAATATGTACGCGGCAGCCAATCGGATTAAGAACGGCAGAGGTTATAAATCTGTAGATTTCGACGAGATAGCGGAGTGTCTGCCGTCGAAGGAGAGCGTTGAGAGCGAGATAGATGATAAGGTTGTACTTAAGGCGGTAGAGCGCTTCTTGTCAATACTGCCCCGTGAAAAACAGATAATGTTCGTTCGGCGGTATTATTATGGGAGCACTTATGTCGAGATCGCTGCCGATCTTAATACCAACGAGGATAAGGTCAGAATGAGCTTGCAGCGTATGCGTGAGAAGCTGCGTAAATATCTTGAAACGGAGGGTATCGGTATATGAGACGCGAAGAAAGATTTATGAACATTCTCGGCGGTCTTGACGAAAAGTATGTGGCTATGGCAATGCCGAGTTCCTGCGGTCACAGCATTGTCGGAGACAGCGGAAATGTTATAGAGATCAAGCCTGTTGATGAAAATATTGAGATAAGCAAGAAAGACCTCCGGATATATTGGATAACCCGCGCGCTCGGTACGGCTGCGGCGCTGGCTCTTGTTGTGGGCGGCGGAGTATGGCTGTGGAAGAATTGGGATAAGATAGCAGTGAGCGGCAATGAAAGTAAGGGAGAGGTAACGAGCTCAACGGAGATAGCTACAAGACACGATATTTTGATAACACCTGAGGAAAGCGTTTCCATTACTGTTGAAAGTAATATCGACGACGGAAAAATGATAAAGCTTGTATGTGACGAGACCTACATTACCGAGGACGGTAAGACTGCATTTGATGCACTTAATACCCGTATCGAGCTTTGTGATGAAGACGGAGAGGTTTTAGCAAGTTCTCGTTTGCTTACAAGAGACAATATAACTGTTTGGAACGACGATATTGTTATCAAATTCAGCAAGAACAATTCCGGCGGATATTGGGGTTTGGTGTTTATTCCTCTTTACGACGGCGGATATATGATGACCCCGTATACAGTCACCGAAAGCGGGAACTATCTCGACTTTGATACTTATGGTATGCGACAGGTGGAAAGCCCTGACGAGATAGATTTCTGGGAAAACGATGAAGGCTTGGCTGTCGGGATAGTCGTTAATGGCAAAGATCATTACTCATTGAACGACACGTTTATAAATTACGATAACGAAACTCCCTATGATTGGCTGTATAACGGTCTCGGAGCATCTTTGCGCCTTGACCGCGATATAGATGATAGTAATCGTTATGTAAGCGTTCGAATAGATGAATTTGCTTTTGGCGACTATGAAGAATACAATTATGCGGTAAGCCCCTCCGAGAATGCAACTGTGTCGGTGCGTCAGCAAGGGAGCGAGACAATACTTGCAGCGACACCGCTGGTCACAAAAGGCTATAATGAGGAAGGCTGGGAACTGCAATATGACGCTAAGGGCAGCTTTAATGTCATAACACATACACTCGACGACGGTACAGTGCTTATAATCGTAGGAATACCGCTGAACAAGCGTTTCTCTGTATCTATGTACGCATATACCGATGGAAAGCTTGAACTCATCCCCAATCTTTTCTTTCAGACCGATATGCCACTTGAGGATATAAAGTGTGATCCCGACGGAACAATAACATACAATGAATTGTATAAAGGCAGTAATAAAATAAAGCTCGACACACATACCTTGTCGTGGTCGGAAGCCCTGTCAGATGCAAACAAGGCAGCAATAAACGAGCTTAAGTACATGGCAGGCGCAATGAACGATAATGTGAATTTCTCGATGCCCCTTGACGAGAGAATGAATACATTTCTGAAATATCAAGATGCTGATATCTTTGGAGCAAATGTGCCCTCATCATATAATACAACTGTTCGCTCGGTAACTGACGGTGTTGTTCAGGGTATCAAGTATATTAACGGTTATGACACTTGCATAGATATCCTTGATAATAACGGAAACTTATGGACATACTGTGTGCTTCAGGACGGCACTAATGCAAAAGAGGGAGATGCTGTGAAAGCCGGAGACAAGATAGCTGACGCAAACATCGGTTTCCAGCTCCGATTCAACACACCTCCTGAGGCTGACGAACTGATCAACCCTATGACAGACTTGTATGATGAAAAAGATGCTGTACTTAAGTCGGGCGATATTTTACCGACCGACAAGCTCTCGGAGTTCAACGCGGACAATACAATAACACGTCGCTGGATAGGCTGGGCTGATGAATGGGCGCAAAGCCACAATGAAGAATACAAATGGCATACGACAGGCGAATTTCTTGACAGCCTCGGTGTTGACGGACTTAAGGAGCTGTACTACAAAGGAAAATTCTTGGCATATATGACTGTTACCGACAACTTCTCCGATATTGACGGTTACAACGCTCGTACCGACCCGGCGGTAGTGTCTATTCCTGTTCATATATTGAATGGTATCAGCAAAAGCGACTTCGTTTCAAGCGGATTCAGCTACGAGAGCTTCTATTCTTCATGGCTCGATGTGTTTACAGAGGAATGGGCGCTTATACTGATAAACCGACACTCTTACACCTTCCGTAAATATGGTGATGAGCTATATTATCAAGTCACAGCCTGGGGCGGTGATATTTCTCTTGTACATACTGAATATGAGCTTGTGAAACAAACAGAGGATGAGATCGAATTCTTGTCGGTCGAATATCACGTAAAAATAGGAGAACAGCCTGTATATGACCCTAAACTCAAAGACACCTATGAGCGTAAATACCTGAGATATAAGTTCGTGAAGACTGCCGACGGCTGGAGAATAGCATACTCCGACACATTCTATAATTGGCATTGATGCCCCCTACAAGCATTTATACAAAACAAGCGCACATGCTCCGGCTCGTGCGCTTGTTCTATTCTTCAATCACTATTGAATTATCACGCTTCGTATCGTTGACAACTCTCCATGTATATGCGATAATTATTCAGAAAAAAATTTTTTTTTCTTGTAACATTTCCCCTGTTTTACGTGTACATATATATGAAACCGCTTTGCAAAGGAATTTCATAATGAAAGATAAGCTTGTCGAAAAACTGATAGGCTCGGATGTGCGCGCATTCGAGCAGCT
>CAMOKN010000164.1 GCA_946617595.1 uncultured Clostridia bacterium | reverse complement strand
TCTGAACGACTTCCTGTCGTTGCTGGCGCAAGTCAAGGAATTTCTGTGCAAGATGACGGAACAATCTGCAAGCAAGCGCTGTGCGTCTATTTGTGCGGTATTGCCTTTACTGTTTTTGCAAATGCGGCAGCTATGACAGTTTCAGCACCGGCTGCTTTCAGGATACCGGCAGCTTCCGAAAGAGTGCTTCCGGTAGTGCAAACATCATCTATCAGCAGGATCCTCTTCCCTGTTATATCCGAAGCATTCGGCGATATCTCAAAAACACCCCTGAGGTTTTCCCGGCGCTCATACTCGCTGAGCGTTTTCTGCTCTTTTGTTTCTTTTACCTTGATAAGAACATCTTCAAAGCCTCTGTCAAGCATATAACGGAGTTCATTAGCCATAAGCGCAGTCTGATTATATCCGCGTCTTCTGAACTTCTTTCTGGTCAGGGGAATCGGAACAATAAGATCTATGCTTTCATCAAGCCCCAGCTCTTTCAGCTTTTTATAAATGCGTAATGCGAAGGCATAGTAGCTGTTGCCGCAGGCTGTTTTCTTGAATTTCAGCACAGCGCCCTCTATATTCTCATCATATACACAGCACGCAGCGAATCTGTCAACATTCTCGATAAAATCATTTTCTCCGGTATATGGTGTGATCTTTGCGGAACACTTTTCGCAGAAATCTGCATTATGATCTATGAACTGTTCACAGCACGGACATATATTCGGATAGATCCAGTTTACAAGCAGTCTGTATAAGCGGTGTAATTTCGGCCGGTCAATTTTCATATCTGTATAAATGTCTTTTTAAAGTAGTTTGGGGGATAACCTTTCACCGGAAAGGCTTCCCCCAGATCTAAGGAGCTGAGTCAGCTCACGATAATTCTTCTTCGTTCCATGAATAGAGCTTGCGGATCTCGGCACCGACCTTTTCAAGCTGATGCTCGCCCTGGATACGTCTGCAAGCGTTGAAGTGAGAACGTCCCATCTTGTTCTCCATGATCCAGTTGCGTGCAAATGTGCCGTCCTGAATCTCGGAGAGTATCTTCTTCATTTCTTTCTTTGTATCTTCGGTGATAAGGCGCTTACCGGATTCATAATCACCGAATTCAGCTGTATCGGAGATAGAATATCTCATCATCTTGAAGCCGCCCTTATAGATAAGGTCAACGATAAGCTTCATCTCGTGAATGCACTCGAAATATGCGTTCTGAGGGTCATAGCCTGCTTCTACAAGTGTCTCGAATCCTGCCTTCATCAGAGCTGTAACACCGCCGCAGAGAACGCACTGCTCACCGAACAGGTCTGTCTCTGTCTCCATTTTGAATGTTGTTTCGAGAACGCCTGCTCTTGCTCCGCCGATACCTGCAGCATAAGCAAGACCGATATCTGTAGCACGTCCGGAAACGTCCTGATGAACAGCAATAAGGCACGGAACGCCTCTTCCGATCGTAAATTCAGAACGAACTGTATGTCCCGGACCCTTAGGAGCGATCATTATAACGTCAACATCAGCCGGAGGTACTATCTGACCGAAGTGGATATTGAATCCATGCGCGAACATGAGGACCTTTCCGGCTGTAAGGTTGGGCTTGATGCTCTCTTCATAAAGTGCAGCCTGCTTCTCATCATTTATAAGTATCATTATGATATCGGCTTTCTTTGCGGCATCAAAAGCTGTATATACCTCAAAGCCAGCTTCCTCAGCCTTTTTCCAGGATTTGCTTCCCTCATAAAGACCGATTATTACCTTTACTCCGCTGTCCTTTAAGTTAAGAGCGTGTGCGTGACCCTGGCTTCCGTAACCGATGATAGCAACGGTCTTTCCGTCAAGTACAGAAAGATTACAGTCTGTTTCGTGATACAATTTTGCCATTTTGATAACTTCCTTTACTTTTATTATATTGTCAATGAAGCGCTTCCGCGCTGGATCGCTACTGTTCCTGTCCTTACGATCTCCTTGATGCCGTATGGACGAAGGAGTTCTTCAAATGTTTTTATCTTATTGCTGTAGTCAGAAAGTTCGAGTGTGATAGTGTTCAAAGAGATATCCGATATCTTTGCTTCCGTTATTTTTGCAATGGATATCAGTTCAGAACGCTGCGCCGGAGTGCAGTTCACCTTTACAAGCACAAGCTCACGTGTAAGAAGCTCGCTCTCGTTTACTGCACGTACCTTTATGACATCAATAAGCTTGTTGAGCTGTTTTAATATCTGCTCAAGTATATAATCGTCGCCGTCCGCAACTATAGTTATGCGTGAAACATTCTCGTCAGCCGTTACACCCACCGCAAGACTGTCGATATTATATGCTCTTCGTGCAAACAATCCGGCAACTCTCGCCAGAACGCCTGCATGGTTTTCTACAAGGACAGAGATCGTATGTTTCATATTATTGATTTCTCCTCCTTATCCACAAACACCTGAAGCAGATACGGTCTGTCCGAACTGAGCATATTTCTGATCGCCTGATCCGCCTGTGAGATATCCGTAACATTTTCAGCCTTTATCCCATAAGCCTGCGCGATCATATCAAAGCACGGACTTCCGGTTATATCTACCGCTATCTGACGTGAGTAAAGCTTGTCCTGCAATTCTCTTACCATGCCAAGATAGTTATTAACGAACACAACGAGCTTTACATTTATACCATGCTGTACGGCGGTTGCAAGCTCCATGAACTGCATCTGCATACTTCCGTCACCGCAGAGAGCTACGACCTGGCGGTCCGGACAGGCTTTTTTTGCACCTATGGCTGCCGGAAGCGAATAACCCATTGTACCCATGCCGCCGGCAGTAAGAAATCTTCCTTCCGTAAGTCTGATATTATTTGCAGTCCAGATCTGATTGCTGCCGACATCAGCGACGATGACCGCATCTTTTTCGATATGACTGTTGAGAGTCTGAATGAACTGCTTCGGATTTACAGCATCTTTTCTTGTTTCCGGAACGGTTTCCGACGAACTTCTTATTTCAGAAAGTTCATTTATCCATTCGGTATGTTTTTCTTCCCGGATCACGGCGAGAAGCTGTGTGAGTATCTTTTTTATATCTCCTACAACAGGAGTAGTGACTTCGACATTTTTTCCGATCTCGGCAGGATCTATATCTATATGGATTATGGTGGTATTCTTCAGATCTTTAAGTGCAACGACTGCACGATCGCCCATTCTTGCACCGAGCAGTATAAGCAGATCGCAGTGAGATACGGCATAATTGGCAGCCTTTACGCCGTGCATTCCCATCATTCCGAAATAAAGCTCATCGGACATATCAATATTGCTTAAACCCATCATTGTGTTTATAACAGGGATATTGCATATATGAACAAGCTGCTTCAGTTCATCTTTAGCGCCGGACAGGAACACTCCTCCGCCTGCACAGATAAGAGGTCTGTCAGCTTTCAGAATCGCGTCGGCAACTCTCTTTATCTGGAGCTTATTACCCTCAGTAGTGGGCTTGTATGAGCGGATCTCAACTTTTTCGGGATAGAAGAATTCACATTCCATATCCTGAACGTCCATAGGAACATCTATCAGCACCGGTCCCGGTCTTCCGGTCTCGGCGATATAGAATGCCTTCTTAATGATATCGCAGATCGAAGAAGGATCCTTTACAATGTAGCTGTGCTTAACGAAAGGTTCTGCCGAACCTGTAATGTCGGCTTCCTGAAAAACATCTCGTCCTATCTGGTCTGAATTGACCTGTCCCGTTATCGCAACTATCGGTATGCTGTCCATATATGCGGTAGCGATAGCAGTAATCAGATTGAGCGCTCCAGGACCTGAGGTAGCGATGCATACACCGGCTTTTCCGGTCATGCGGGCATATCCGCTTGCGGCGTGGCCTCCATTTACTTCATGACGGACAAGAATATGTTCTATATCGGACGAGATGAGCTCGTCATAGAAAGGGCATATAGCAGCACCCGGATAACCGAAAACGTGCTTTACACCCTCAGCTTTCAGACATTCTACCATTGCTCTTGCGACCGTCATTATGTTTTCGGACAAACCTACCACCTCAAATTAATCATACTATACTTTTAAAGTATATCACAAATTCACAATTAAATCAAGACTTTGGCGGCACTTTACCACGGCTTTACAGTTCCGACGATCTCGGAAAGATCATCTATGTCGTTTTCTGCCATATACTTTTCAAGACCGTCTATGACTTTCAGCGGCGAATATGGATCGGTAAATATAGCTGTTCCCATCTGTACAGCCTTTGCGCCTGCCATCATCATTTCGACGGCATCTTCCCATGTTGTGATACCGCCCATGCCGACAACATCTATGTTCACGGCATTTGCGACCTGCCAGACCATTCTGACAGCCACCGGGAATACGGCAGGTCCCGAAAATCCGCCCACATTGTTGTGAAGCACCGGTCTGCGCGTTTTTATATCTATTCTCATTCCGAGGAGCGTGTTTATAAGCGAGATGCAGTCTGCCCCCTCAGCTTCGACAGCCTTTGCGATATCAGTAATGCTGGTTACATTCGGAGTGAGTTTTACCATTACCGGCTTTTTGGTGACAGCGCGGACAGCCTTTGTTACCGATGACGCACCTTCGCAGGTAGTTCCCCATGTTGCACCTCCCTGTCTTACGTTCGGGCAGGAAATATTCAGCTCGATCATATCGACATCGGTGGCATCGAGCTTTTCGGCAGCTGATGTATAATCCTCTATAGTTGCACCCGCAAGATTTGCGATTATGACATTTCCGTTCTTTTTAAGCTCAGGCAGGTATTTATTGATAAACACATCTACACCGGGATTCTGAAGTCCGACCGAGTTAAGCATTCCGGCAGTAGTCTCTGCTATCCTCGGAGGGAGATTACCGGCTTTTTCGTTTATCGTAGTTCCCTTGCAGGAGATACCGCCGAGTCTGTCCAGCGGGTACAGCGGCGCATAATCCTCACCGAACCCGTAAGTTCCGGAAGCGGCAATGACAGGGTTCGGAAAAGTGATACCCGCAACCTTAACAGAAAGATCTCTGCTCATAAAATTACCTCCTCCGCATTGAATACAGGTCCGTCCTTGCAGACTCTCAGAAGCTTCTCCTCACCGCTGCGGTTCACTCTGCAAACACAGCCTACACAGGCTCCCACGCCGCAGCCCATTCTTTCTTCAAGTGACACCTCACAGAAAACACCGTATTCTTTTGTAAGCTCAGCAACTGCTGCCAGCATTCTCAAAGGTCCGCAGGAGAACACAGCAGACACATCACCCTTTTCAAGTTCTCTTTTAAGGGGAACTGTGACGACAGCCTTTTCTCCGACACTTCCGTCATCGGTGCAGATCATCACACTGCTGCACGCCTGTCTGAATTTATCTTCAAGAATAATGTTTCCGTAGCTTCTGAATCCGAGAACAGCAGTGACATTACTGCACTGTTTTGCAGTCTGGAGCAGAGGCGGAACTCCTATACCGCCTCCGACAACGATAACACGCCCGTTTTCAGGCACCGACGACACCGAGAAGCCTTTCCCGAGCGGAGCGATCATATCCACATCATCACCCTCGTTCAGTCTTGCAAGCGCTTCTGTTCCGTGTCCCTTTATTACAAACACGATCGTGATCGTTCCGTTTCTGCGGTCTATCTCGCTTATTGATACAGGACGGCGAAGCGTGAACCCGTCAACACGGATATGGACGAACTGTCCGCACTGTGCAAGTCTTGCGGCATCAGGACAGTCTATCGTAAACGAATAAATATTTTCAGCAAGTGCTTTTTTGCGTATCAGTTTATATTCCGCGCATTTGTATTCCATACTCTTCCCTTTCAGTCCTGGATTATTTCTTTCCTGTTTTCCGGTTTGTCCTGGTTTTCCTGTTCTGTATCGCTTATTGCATTAAGTCTCATTCTTGTGATTATAAGGATACATACTATTATAGCGGCATCTATTATAAGCTGAGGTGAGAAGCTGGTCTTTATCATCATTATTGCCGCAAGATGAAGATAACAGAATTCCCACAGTGAAATGATGATAACAAGTCTTATGCAGGCGATGCAGGTATCGACGATATTGCAGTATTTCACGACATTGTTCTTTGTAATGCGGTATTTCTGAGGCTTCTTCTTTTTTCTGAATATCAGAAAGAACGATAAAGCGAATACACCAATACCAACACCCGCCCATATCAGAAGAGGCTGCCATACGAACATCGACATATCTGCATCTGTTCTGTTCAGTGACTTGAGCTTCTCTATATCGACTGCGCAGTTGTAAATTATAAAACCGATATAAACAAGTGCCGCAAGCGAAGCCACATCTATAACGATCTGTATCGCGGTATATTTCCGTCTGAAGCTGAACTCACCGACTCTTGCTGAATGCTTTCTGCTGTTATCCTTCTTTTCTTTTTTCAGATTCATATTTTTGTAATATCCACCATTTCAACATCATTGATGTTTTTCTTCATTTCAATGCAGGAGACGAGAGCTTCCGCAGTATCTACCGATGTAAGGCAGGCTATAGAGCGCTCGACAGATTTTCTGCGCATCTTCACACTGTCTCTTGCAGGAGAACGTCCTGTCTCCGATGTTGAGATAACATAGTTTATCTTTCCGCTTTCGAGAAGAGATATTATATTCGGCTCCTGTTTTTCGCTTACACGGTATGTAAAGTTCGTCGCTATCATATTTCTGATAAGCGTTGACGCAGTACCGCTCGTTGCGTAGATATCGAATCCGAGCTGCTCAAAACGGCTTGCTATCTCGATGATCTCAGGCTTGTCCTCATTTCTTACCGAGAACAGTACACCGCCCTTGTCGTACATCCTGAACCCCGCTGCGATAAGTCCCTTGAACAGTGCAGTCTCAAAACTGTGAGCGATTCCGAGACACTCACCGGTAGATTTCATCTCCGGTCCGAGCTGTGTATCAACATCATGCAGCTTCTCAAAACTGAATACCGGAACTTTTACAGCCACATATTTGCCAACAGGATAAAGTCCTGACGTATATCCCTGTTCTTTCAGAGTATGCCCCATCATTATCTTTGTTGCAATATCCACCATCTGCACTCCGGTGACCTTTGAGATATACGGAACGGTTCTTGACGAGCGCGGATTCACTTCTATGACATAAACCTCGTTGTTGTAAACAACATACTGAATGTTCACAAGTCCGATAACATTCAGTGCTTTCGCAAGCCGCTCGGTGTATGCGGTGATAACACGTTTTACACGCTCTGTCAGCGTCTGCGCGGGATATACGGATATGCTGTCTCCGGAATGCACGCCTGCACGCTCGATATGCTCCATGATACCGGGGATCAGAAAATCGGTCCCGTCACATATCGCATCGACTTCAACTTCGGTCCCCATTAGATATTTGTCTATCAGTACGGGATTTTCAAGCTTGTGCGAGGTGATGATCTTCATATATTCAGAGACATCGCTGTCGCAGTGCGCGATTATCATATTCTGACCGCCGAGGACATACGACGGGCGCAGAAGAACAGGATAGCCGAGCTGATTTGCTGCTGTGAGCGCTTCTTCCTCGGTGAATACGGTGTGTCCCTTCGGTCTCGGAATACCGCACTTTTCGAGCAGTTCGTCAAACAGCTCCCTGTCTTCGGCTGCATCTATGCTCTCGGCTGAAGTTCCGAGAATATTTGCGCCTATTTCTTTAAGGTGCTTTGTAAGTTTAATTGCAGTCTGACCGCCGAACTGAACGACAACTCCGTCCGGCTTCTCGGTAGCTATAAGCGAATCGACATCTTCGGCAGTAAGGGGGTCGAAATACAGTCTGTCTCCGGTATCAAAGTCTGTCGATACAGTCTCGGGATTGTTGTTGCAGATAACAGTCTCATATCCCATTTCTTTCAGAGCCCATACACAATGAACGGAGCAGTAATCAAACTCTATTCCCTGCCCTATCCTTATAGGGCCCGAACCGAATACGATAACTTTTTTTCTTCCGGTAGAGTGTTCTTTAATAAACTCTTCCGCTTCGTTCTCATCATCGTATGTGCTGTAGAAATAAGGCGTTTCGGCAGAAAATTCAGCCGCGCAGGTATCGACCATTTTATACACGGCTTTTCTGCGCTTTATTCCGAGCTGATCTATGGACTGACCGGAGATATTCTCAATTGACTTGTCAAGATAGCAGTATTTCTTTGCCGTATCGTATTTTTCCTGAGTGAGTGTTCCGTCCGCAAGCCATTTTTCAAGCTGAACGAGGTTTCTGAGCTTGCAGATGAACCACTTGTCTATCTTCGTGATCTCATGTATGGTATCAGCGGAGATACCGCGCTTCAGCGCTTCAAACACGCAGAATGACCTGTCGGTATCAACATCATGCAGCTTCTTTTCAACTTCATCATCGGACAGCTTTTCAAAATCCGGCTTCGTCATGGTATCGAGCCCAAGTTCGATAGAACGCACAGCCTTCATCATTGCAGCCTCAAAGCTCGTTCCGATAGCCATTATCTCACCGGTAGCCTTCATCTGCGTACCGAGGGTCTTTTTTGCATAAACAAACTTATCAAACGGCCATTTCGGGAATTTTACCACAATATAATCCAGCGCCGGCTCGAAGCACGCATAGGTCTTTCCGGTCACCTGATTTACTATCTCGTCGAGCGTGTAACCGATCGCGATACGTGTAGCGACCTTTGCTATCGGATATCCCGTTGCTTTTGATGCAAGCGCTGAAGAACGCGATACTCTCGGGTTTACCTCAATGACAGCGTATTCAAATGTATCGGGATTCAGCGCAAACTGACAGTTGCAGCCGCCTTCGACTTTAAGAGCCTGTATTATGTTCAGCGCAGCAGTCCTTAACATCTGGTATTCCTTGTCTGCAAGAGTTACGGCAGGTGCGACAACGATGCTGTCACCGGTATGAACGCCGACAGGATCAAAGTTCTCCATCGAGCAGACAGTTATGACATTTCCGGCTGCGTCACGGATCACCTCAAACTCAATCTCTTTCCAGCCTGAGATGCACTTTTCGACAAGTATCTGATGTATCGGAGACAGGCGCAGACCGTTTGTTGCGATCTCGTGAAGTTCATCTCTGTTCTGCGCGATGCCTCCGCCTGTTCCGCCGAGTGTGAATGCCGGACGGACTATCACGGGATAGCCAATCTCATTGTCCGCAAAATCAAGGGCATCTTCAAGCGCTTCTACGACTTTTGAAGGAATAACAGGCTCGCCTATGGCTTCCATAGTATCCTTGAAAGCCTGTCTGTCCTCTGCTTTATGGATAGTTTCGGGAACAGCTCCGAGCAGTTTTACTCCGTTTTCTTCGAGGAAGCCCTCCTCCGCAAGCTGCATCGAAAGTGTAAGACCTGTCTGTCCTCCGAGAGTTGACAGAACGCTGTCCGGCTTCTCTATCCTGATAATGCGCTTTACACATTCGAGAGTGAGCGGTTCGATGTAGATATGATCCGCCATGTGCTTGTCCGTCATAATGGTAGCAGGATTTGAATTTACAAGCACGACTTCAAGGCCCTCTTGTTTAAGCGCACGGCAAGCCTGCGCTCCGGCATAGTCGAATTCGGCAGCCTGACCTATGACAATGGGTCCCGAACCGATGACGAGGACTTTCTTTATATCACTTCTTAACGGCATTATTTACCACTCCTTTCTTTTCCGATAAGTTCAATAAATTCATCGAAAAGATAGGCAGTGTCCTGCGGACCGCCGCAGGCTTCGGGGTGGAACTGCACCGTAAATGCCGGTGCGTTAGTATATCTTACACCTTCGCAGGTCCCGTCATTTCCGTTTATGTGGCTGACATGACCGGCAGCAGCCGGAAGAGAATCCCCGACAACCGCGTATCCGTGATTCTGCGAGGTTATGAATGTTCTTTTGAGTTCAAGATCGGTGACAGGCTGATTTCCGCCTCTGTGACCGTATTTCATCTTGACGGTCTTTGCACCGTTCGCGAGCGCTAAGAGCTGATGCCCGAGACAGATGCCGAATGTTGGTATCCTGTCTGAAATCAATTCTCTCAGTGTTTGTATAGAAGAAACATTTTCGGCAGGGTCTCCGGGACCGTTGGACAGCATTATACCGTCCGGAGCAAACTGTCTTATCTCATCGGCGGTGACATTATACGGGTACACTGTCACATCGCAGCCGCGTTTCAGAAGCTCACGGCGGATATTATGCTTATAGCCGTAATCTATGAGTGCTACCTTATATTTTTTTGTTTCGGAGGAATAGCTCTCCGGAGCTTTTACACTGACTTTCGGAACAACAGAGCCGACTGTGTACGCACGTATATGTTCAAGGCACTTTTCTTTGTCAAACCCCGCCTCATTCGTTATCATTCCGTTCATTACGCCGCTTTCACGGATAATGCGCGTCAGGCGTCTTGTGTCGATGCCGTAAAGCCCGATTATCCCGTACTTTTTCAGGAACTCGTCTATCGTGTGTTTACATCTGAAATTTGACGGTTCTTCACAGTATTCACGGACTATGTAGCCGCTGACGACACTGCCGCAGGATTCATAGTCATCATCATTTGTACCATAGTTTCCGATAAGCGGAAATGTCTGTGTAACTATCTGTCCGCAGTAGCTCGGGTCGGTAAGCGTCTCCTGATATCCTACCATAGCGGTAGTGAATACAGTCTCACCGACTATCGTGCCTTCCGCACCGAACGACCTGCCTTCAAAGACAGTCCCGTCCGCGAGGATCAGAAAAGCTTTTCTGTAGTTTTCAAGCTCCATTTTTATCCTCCTTGTTTTTTTGTTCTGCACTATCCGGCAATACCGCATAAACAGACGCACACTATTTGTGCGGTATTGTCTTATCTGTTTTGTATTTAATGTCTGCTCATCTTTGCGGATTCCGGAACAACAACTGCTAAAAGGCAGTTGTTGAGGATACATTATTTATATGTGGATCATTCGGCTTTCTTTCCGGCAGTTCTCTGCTTCGGAAGCTTTATTTCACCTACATACGACATTATCTCGTCTCTCATTCTTATTGCTTCTCTGTATGCTGCACCGGCGTAATCGCGCTCGTCGCAGCCCTCTTTTTTATATGCGCACATGATACCGCGCGAGCTGTTCACGATACCGCCAAGACCGTTCTTGTCAAATGCGGCGGAGATATCCTTAGCGGAAGCTCCCTGCGCTCCGTAACCGGGTATAAGGAAGAACAGTTTCGGGAATTTCTTTCTCAGCTCTGCGATCTGTTCGGGATATGTAGCGCCTGCAACTATTCCGACACCGCAGTAACCGTACATTCCGGCAAGCTCCTTGCCCCATATCGTACTCATTTTTGCCATCTGCTCATAAACGGGAACTCTGTTTATCTTCCTGTCCTGAAGCTCTCCGGAAGAAGGATTCGATGTCTTTGCAAGAACGAAAATTCCCTTATCATATTTGTTGCAGATATCTATAAGCGGCTTTATGCCGTCAGTACCGAGATATCCGTTCACGGTCAGAGCATCGCCGAGGAAAGGCTCAAATTCTTCGCTTCCGACTTTTACCTTACCGAGATGAGCAGCTGCGTAAGCTTCCATAGTAGAACCGATATCGTTGCGCTTTCCGTCGGTAATTACGAACATTCCTTTTGACCTTGCATATTCCTGAGTCTTGTAAAGGGTCTTCATTCCATGATACCCGTACATCTCATAGTATGCGGCCTGGGGTTTGACTGCCGGAACTATCCCGCAAAGAGCGTCGATAAGTCCCTTATTGTATTCGAGTATAGCTTTTGCCGCACCTTTCAGCGTTTCTCCGTACTTATCGAATGCCTTGCATTTGATAAAATCCGGAACATAATCGAGCTTAGGGTCAAGACCGGCTACTGTTGGATTCTGCTTTGCGGCTATCGCTTTGATAAGTCTGTCGAGTGACATATTATTTTCCTCCGTTTATTCATAATCGTCTTCGTAAACGACATTTCCGTTTACTATCGTATATTTTGCCTTACCCTTCAGGGTCATACCCTTGAAGCAGGTATTCTTTGATTTTGAATGGAGCTTTTCGGGTATGACAGTCCATTCTTTGTCAAGATCAACGACCGTGATATCCGCGACTGCTCCTTTTTCGATCATTCCGCCTTCAATTCCGAGTATAAGTCTCGGATTTTCACACATCAGACGTACTATCTGTTTAAGGGACAAAAGCTTTGTATGATAGAACTTGGTAAGAGTTGCCGCAAGAGAAGTCTCAAGTCCGACAACTCCGTTCGGAGCCTTGAAGAAATCGGCTTTTTCTTCCGCGGTATGCGGAGCGTGATCTGTAACGATGCAGTCGATAGTACCGTCAGCCACGGCAGCAGAGATAGCTTTCATATCTTCGAGAGTCCTTAGCGGAGGATTCATTCTGTAATCCGCGTCTTTAGTAAGTACACGGTCTTCGGTGAGTGTGAAATAGTGCGGAGCAGTCTCGCTCGTTACCATTACTCCCCTCTTTGTGGCAAATCTCAGCAGATCGACCACTTCTTTTGTTGAAACGTGTGCAATATGTATCGGCACTTCAAGATCGTTTGCAAGCTGTATCTCACGTCCGGTGATTATATTCTCGCTGGTCCTGCTCATACCCTGAACGCCGAGTTCCATTGAAATGATACCGGCATTAACGATACCGCCTCTGATAATATCGGGATCTTCGCAGTGCGAGATCACCTTGAGTCCAGCATAATGAGCATCTATCATCGCTCTGCCCATAGTGTGCGCATTTCTTACAGGCTTTCCGTCATCGGAGACAGCAACTGCTCCTGCGGCTTTAAGGGCTTTGAAATCACACAGCTCTTCACCTTTAAGACCTTTTGTGATCGCAGCGATAGGATATACCTTAACTTTTGCGTCCTTTGCCTTATCAATTATATATTTTATCACTTCGGGACTGTCAACCACCGGATCGGTATTCGGCATACACGCAACAGCTGTTACTCCTCCGGCCGCAGCAGCTTCAGAACCTGTGATGATGTCTTCTTTATGAGTCTGTCCGGGGTCACGGAAATGTACGTGCATATCGCATAATCCGGGAATTACCGCAAGTCCGGTGCAGTCAATGACCTTATCCGCATCGCACCCGATGTTCTTACCGATCTGTGCTATAACATTGTCCTCGATCAGTATATCGAGAATGTCGTCTATCTTGTTGGAGCTGCTTACAACACGACCATTTTTTAGTAAAGTTTTCATAATAATCTCCGATCCTGAAAAGTGATAGAATGGCACTTACCTAACATATTATTATACTATAAATAAGCTGATTTTTCAACTGTTTGAATGACATTAATTTTATTTCGTTATTTTGCACATAAAAAACGGGTGAAAATGATTCACCCGTCAATAATTATTGAGATAATTCATACGCACGTCTTGTGCAAGCTTCACAAGCCGCTTTTACGTCATCTGTAAGCTTTCCTGCATAAAGCTTGTCAAGACCGGCAATAGTTGTTCCGCCAGGTGAGGACACCTGTTTTATAAGCTCATCAACAGTCATTCCGGAGCTTGTGAGCATCTCGGCAGAGCCTTTAAGAGTCGCTGCAAACAGCTTCAGCGCAGCATCGGTATCTATTCCGTTCTCTCCGGCATAATCAACAAACCCTTTTGCGAACAGATAAATAAATGCCGGAGAACTGCCGTTTATGCAGATGATCTCCTTCATCTTGTCGATCGGGATCACTTCGGCTATACCGCAGCTCTCAATGACAGATTTGGCGAAAACAAATTCCTCAGGCGATGTCTTTTCATCGGTAGATATAGCGCTTGCGCCCATTCCGAGCATCATCGGTGTGTTCGGCATTACAAGCACGACCTTTGCGTCCGGGATAGTGCGGCTTCTGATGAACTTCTCGGAAATACCTGCGCAGATAGATATGAACACTGTTTCAGAGGTAACACAAGGCTTTATTGTATCGAGAACTTCTCCGAGCACCTGAGGCTTTACGGCAAGCAGAACGTATTTGCAGATAGATACAAGCTCACATTCGCTCTTGCAGTGGATAGCTTTTGATGCTTCAAGCTTTGCGGGATCTTTGTCATAAGCATATACTTCAATTGAAGAATGTTTGAACGCAATCCCTTTCATTATCGCGGAACCCATATTCCCCGCTCCGAGAAAACCAAGTTTCGTCATCTGTAATTCTCGCTTTCAGTTATTTTTTCGGCTGCAATTTTTTTATACGTTTTCGGAAAGACCTTGTTGTATGCCGCAAGTATCGGGAACATAATAATTATCATAAGTATGCAGTCAACAGGACACTGTATTCCGTTTTTAATAAGTTTTAAAGGCATTGTCGCGATCTGAGCTTCAAAAGAGCTGTAACCCGAAAGAACCATTGCGACAGGTGTCATTATCAGGTTACACAATATCACGACAATGACTTTTGAAAGAACGATACGCAGGATACTCAAGAAATTCTGCTTGTTGTTCTCATGCGATATTTTTCCGAGAGGTCTGAGCTTATACAGAAATATCCCGTAAATAAGTCCTCCGACAGCTTCAACGACCGTAAACAGCGGGCTGAATCCGCCGTCCGGGTGTATGAAATATCCGATTATATCTGTCAGAATACCCGCAAGAAATGAAACTGTGGGTCCGTAAAGCATACCGATTGTCGCAAGCGCAAGAAAAGCGAATGTGATCTTCATATTTCCGCCTACCTGCAACGGTATGGTAATAGAAATACTTTTTATTACGATATCAAGCGCGATCAGGACTGCGGTCACAGTAATGCAGCGGATAGATTTCAGCTCAGCTGCCGACCTTCCGAATTTTTCAAAAAAAGACATACTTATCCTCCCTTTACTATACTAAAGGCGGATAAGATCTGTTCACATTTTATCCGACAATGTACAGCGAGATGCGAAAGTTCTTACCGCAAGCGTAAATATGCTTTTCGTCACAGTGTCAACTCTCCGTACACAGTGCACTTAACGCAAGAACTTCTACTCTGTAATTTTTAATATGCGTTTTATATAGCGATCTCGTTTGCGATGTGATAAAGATCTTTCGGAAACTCCTTGGTCATTTTCAGAGCTTCCTGAATATCAACATCTATCACATCACCGTGCTGAAGACCTACTACACGGTTTCCGATGCCCTGAGCGAGAAGCTCAACAGCATAATATCCCATTCTGCTTGCCTCTACTCTGTCTCTGAGCGTAGGCGCACCGCCTCTCTGTACATGACCGAGTATGGTAGCACGGCAGTCGATATGAACATGCTCGCTTATTTCCTCAGCGATCTTCTGTGAATTTCCGACTCCCTCAGAAACTACTATTATAAAATGATTCTTTCCGGCTTCACGCGATGCACTGATCTTTTTGCTGACATCATTAAGATCATAGGGCATTTCTGTTGTGATGATCGCGGTCGCACCGCAGGCGATACCTGTATTGAGCGCGATATATCCTGCACGTCTGCCCATTACTTCAACGACCGAACAGCGGTCATGGGAGCAGGCTGTATCAATAAGCTTGTCTATAAGCTCCATAGCGGTATTCATTGCGGTATCGTAGCCTATAGTATATTCGGTCATTGCGATATCGTTATCTATAGTTCCGGGCAGGCCGATACAGGGGATACCGGCAGCCGAAAGATCAGCAGCTCCTCTGAATGATCCGTCGCCGCCGATAACAACTATACCTTCTATTCCGTTATTAAGGCAGGTCTGCTTTGCCTTCTGAACACCTGCGGGCTCCTTGAATTCAAGGCATCTTGCGGTATAGAGCACAGTACCGCCTCTCTGTATGATATCGGATACACTTGTTACGTCAAGCGGACGGATATCTCCGTTTATAAGACCGTTATATCCTCTGTAGATACCCACGACCTCAATACCCTTTGCGATAGCCGATCTTACGACAGCTCTGATTGCCGCATTCATTCCGGGTGCGTCTCCTCCGCTTGTAAGTACGCCGATCTTCTTCACCATTTTTATCAATCCTCCGTAAAAATAATAAGAAATAAATTCTCACAATTATATTTATTTTACAATAATAATCTCAAATCGTCAAGTAAAATTTCTCACAAAAGATATCTTTTCTTCATAATATGACTTTTTCAACAAAAAAGTGACACAATTATTGTGCGGTATTGTCAATTTAGAGGTTCCCTAGAGGTTCCCCTTAACTCTCCGGACTCCCGCGCAGCTCGTCCGCGAGTTCAGCGATCCTCTCGAACCTGTGGTTTACACCGCTCCTGCTGATATGCGGAACCACCAGCATTCCGAGATCTCTCAGTGACATATCGGGGTTCTCCAGTCTTAGGAGCGCTATTTCGCGCAGGTCTTCACTCAGCTTGTCCTCACCTATCCTGTCAAAGATCAGCTTTATATCCTCAGTCTGCTTTGTCGAAGCCTTCACAGTCCGCTCGATGTTTGCAGTCTCACAGTTTACAGAACGGTTTATGTTGCTGCGTACTTCTTTTATTATCTTGATATTCATTATTTCCATGGCGCTCTGCATTGCACCCATGAAAGTGAGGATATCGGAGATGTTTTCACTGTTCTTACTGTACAGAAAAGAGTATTTTCCTCTGTGCGACATCTCTATCTTCATTCCCTGCTCATTTATGAGCTTGTACAGCGCATTGCATCTGCTGTCGTCATACATTGAAAATTCAAGATGATATCCTGCTTTCTGCACATACACATTTCCGCTTGTAAGGAATACTCCTCGCATAAACACGCCTATCTTTTCATCGCTTCCGCCGGTGAATGAGGTATCTATGCTGCCGCTGAAATATCCGTATTTCCTGATCGTTTCATGATCTCCCACCGTTATGCAGTAGGTGTTCTTCTTTTTCATGCCGGAAATATCGAATGTCAGATCTTTTTTCGGAAGATATCTTTTAACAGACATCGCTGTTTTTTTGTCGTATGTAAGAAAATACGGGATATCTCCTCTGAAACCGTATAACAGTCCGTATCTGAACGTGTCCCTGTCACTTTCGGGAATATCTATTTCGCAAAGCTCGTGCTTTACATCATTTGTAAAAGACATATATCACCGTTATTTCTGAGAATCTCTGTGAAGGACGTGAACATTGTACCCCTTATCCGCAAGATACTCATTCGTCATTTCCGCAAACGTCACGCTTCTGTGCTTGCCGCCGGTGCAGCCGAAGGCGATCACGAGCTGGCTCTTACCTTCCGAGATATATTTCGGCACAAGAAAATCTATCATATCGAAAAGCTTGTTTTTAAAAGTTACCGAGATCTCAGAATTCATAACATAATCCCGGACATCTTTATCCTCTCCGGTCTTGTTCTTCAGCTCAGGCACATAGAAAGGATTCGGCAGGAACCTTACATCAAAGACGAGATCCGCCTCATCGGGGACACCGTACTTGAACCCGAATGAAAGGCAGCTTATCACCATGCTGTCGGAAATGTTCGTCATAAACATTTTCAGCATATTTTCCTTGAATTTAGCGGTGGAAGTGTATGTAGAGTCGATATAATAATCGGCTTTTTCCCTTATCGGCATAAGTATTTCGTACTCATTGTCGATAGCCTTGTCCATATCACCGCCGCACACATCATACAGTGGGTGCTTGCGTCTTGTTTCTTTATATCTTTTTCTGATAACGTCCTTGTCAGCGTAAATGAACAGGATCTTTACGTTCATTCCGTTCTCGCGCATCTCGATGACATTCTGCCAGAATTGCAGGAAAAGCTCTCCGCCGCGAATATCCACAACGATAGCGACTTTCTTTATAGAAGAATTTTCGCCGCATAGCTCCGCAAACTTCGGTATGAGCTGAGGGGGCATATTGTCGATACAGAAATAGCCTATATCCTCAAGCACCTTTACCGCACTTGATTTTCCTGAACCAGAAATACCGGTCACAATTATAAATTCCAAATCTTATCACTCCATAAAAAGAAGCTCACATTCGAGCGTAACACCTGTTTTTTCCCCGACCCTTTTTTTTATAGTTTCTATCAGCTTTTTAACATCTTCCGATGTTGCGTTTCCTTTGTTTATCACAAAACCGCAGTGCTTTTCGCTTACCTGCGCACCGCCAACCGAAAATCCTCTGAGTCCGCTGTCCTCGATAAGTTTTCCTGCGAAATATCCTTCCGGGCGCTTGAATGTGCTTCCGGCGCTTGGATATTCAAGCGGCTGTTTATCACGCCGCTTCTGCATGAATCCGTTCATCTTTTCTGAGATCTCTTCCTTTTTTCCTTCGGTAAGCTCCATGCATACAGAAAGAATGATCTTATCCGTGCCGCAGAAAACGCTGTGTCTGTATGACAGCTCCATTTCAGCTGCATTCATTCGTTTTACGGTGCCGTCAGAGTCAAGATAGTCGCAGTATCTGACGATATCCTTTATCTCGCCGCCATAAGCACCGGCATTCATATACAGTGCGCCGCCTGCCGTACCGGGGATACCGTACGCAAATTCAAGGCCGCTGAGACTGCTGCTGCGCGCTTCAGAGCAAACTTTCGTCATTGATGCACCCGCATCGCAGATAAGTCTGTTCCCTTCCCTGCGGACTGACGAAAAATCGCTGCCGATGATTATAACAACGCCTTTCAGACCGTTATCCCCGATAAGAACATTCGTACATTTACCGAGAACATAATATTTTATATCATCGCTCCTGCACTTTCCGACAAGCTCCGCTATGCATTCCGCGCTGTTCGGGAAAACGATAACGTCACATTCTCCGCCGATATTGAATGATGTATATTTTGCAATGCGCTCGTTATACAGTATCCTTGCACCGTATTTATGCGCGATCTCCGATATTTCAGCGTAATCCAAGTTGCTGCCCTCCGATAATATTACTTATTTAAAGTATATAAAGATGCAGCTCCGATTATTCCGGCATCGTTGCCGAGCTTGCATATATCGAGCTTGGTAGAGCTTTCGGGATCTATGCAGTAACATTCTTCGGTAATATATTTAAGAAGCGGATCTGTAAGATTTTTTCCTTCCTTGCAGATACCGCCGCCTATCAGCAGCACTTCCGGCTGGAAGATATTCACCATATTTGTCAGTCCGCAGCCGAGATATCCGATATACATACTTACAACTTCGTTTGCAGTCTCGTCTCCGGCTCTGAATCCGTCAAACGCGGTCTTTCCGTCAACATTTCCGATATCTCCGCCGGCGATCTCCCACATTTTTGTATTCTTGTTTCTCTGCATTGCTTCTTTGGTGAAGTTTATGAGAGCTGTAGCCGACGAATAAGCTTCAAAGCAGCCTTTTCTTCCGCATGAGCACTGTCTTCCGCCGTACTCGATAACGGTATGTCCGACTTCTCCGCCGCAGAAATTGAATCCGGTATAGATCTTTCCGTCGATGATTATTACGCCGCCCACACCTGTGCCTAGAGTGGTAACAACAACG
>CAMOKN010000163.1 GCA_946617595.1 uncultured Clostridia bacterium | reverse complement strand
AGTCTCCTCACCTTGCGCCAGCAAGCTTTCGGAGACTTTTCTTGCTCTCGGTGCAACTATCTCATTTTCTCTTTTCAAAGCAGTTTTTAGAGGTACCCTTTACTGCCGGTTTTCGCTGTCTCCCGTTATTCCTATCTTCGGAGGGGCGCAGGATAGGAGTTCTTCCTTAGGGATAGTGCAGAATATTTCCACAAGGTGCGCATCAAGCTGGGTACCTGCTGCGTCCCTGATTATGTTTATAGCTTCCTCATGGGTCTTCGGATCTTTGTACGAACGCCGCATCGTGATCGCGGAATATGTATCCGCAACAGCGATTATTTTTGCGGCAAGCGGTATCTTGTCGCCGGGTATCTTATAATATCCGTTTCCGTCAATGCGTTCATGGTGATATTCGATCCACGGCATTATCTGTCTGAATGAATGAAGCGGTTTTAGTACCTCTATACCGATCCTCGGGTGCTGGCGCATTATCTTCCATTCATCATCGCTGAGCTTTCCGGGCTTGTTAAGTATGGATTCGGGGATACCGAGCTTTCCGACATCGTGCATCAGAGAGGCATATTCGAGGCTGACCGGATCAATGTCGGCTTTAAGTGATGTGGGCAGATATCTGAACAGCGTCATTGTGATATTCTGGACATGACGGCTGTGACCGTTTAGGTTAGGGTCGCGTGCATCTATTGCGCCGATTATCACTTCGGCAACATCTATGCTTCGTTCTTTTACAGTTTCGATGAGCTTTGTCATAAGGTAATTCACGATCGAAACAAAGATACTGCCGCCGAACAGGATCATTCCCATAAGCATATCGGGATTTCCGAATACCGCAACAAGTATGTAACCGATAAGAAAGAACGACAGCAGCACCAGCGCAATGACAGTCCAGATCTTGTCCCTGAGTCTGCTGCCTGAGAGCACGTCACCGGTGCTTTTCATAAACCGTATGTAATTGATAACGTTTAAGACCATAAGCGCAGCGCCTACGGCGATCATTATGTAAGTCAGGTAATTCATAAAAAATTCCTCAATAAAAAAATACTATTGTATATGATACTATTATATATTCTTGCCATAAAAATGTCAAGCTGTAATATTGCGGATACAGTTAGTGTATATACTTGACATTATCTTCTTTTGTGTTATAAATAATGTGTCCTCAATAACTGCCTTTTGGCAGTTATTGAGGACACATTATTTATCAGCATGCCTCCCGGCAGCATATTTTTATCTGTGAAGTATCCACCTGATCTTCTTCAAGGATAAGTTCTCCTATATGATCTGCGCAGATCGTTCCGCTTGAGGGATTCTTGATGCTGTCGATACCTCCGATGATAGTCGCATCGACTGATGAGTATTCAAATGCGAGGGTGGTATTTATGAAGCGGCAGTCACGTATAACAAGGTTCTCCACATAGCATAGTCCCTGAAGGCTCTCGATGGTGCAGTTCACAAAAGTCAGATCCTTCGAGTTCCAGCCGATGTATTCTCCGCTTATATAGCTGTTTTCGACAGTGACGTTCTCACTGTTCCAGAATGTGTCTTTTGTTATGAGCCGTGAATTTCTTATCCTGACATTTCTTACTCCGTCGAAGTGATAATGTCCGGTAAGTGAAAGATCGTCTATCTCCATATCCGAACAGTTCATTCCGAAATAATCACCGTTGGCGTTTACTTTTCTGAGTGTGACATTCCGGCAGTCCCACAGTGTCTCCGGAGCGTCCGGAAAGCTTACATTCTCCAGCAGTACGTTATTGCAGCGGCGGAAACATTTCGGTGCCGCAACTATGCTGTCGTGCAGTGAGATATTGTCGGTGTACCACATTCCGGCTCTTGCACCTTCATGGAACGTACAGCCGGACAGATCGGCGTTTTTGCTGTACCATACAGGGTAGCGCCACTTGAATGCGGTGTTGTATGCCTCAATGTTGAAGCTGTGCTTCAGCGGGGATTCACCGTCTTCAAACACCGAGTCACATATTTTCAGGTCTTTTCCCTGAAACAGAGCGCGTTCGCCGGTAAAGATCCCTCCGCTTATAGTTCTCATCATGTTTTGCTCCTTTGTTTTTCCATGTTGTAGATAAGATAGTCCAGACTGCTGATCCTGCGTTCTTCTTCATGGACTCTGTCGAGCAGTTCACGGCGGTGTCCGGCAAGCAGTCGGCTGCATTTCTTTCTGTCATTGATACAGCTGACGAACTCGTTTATAAAGTCGTCATCACAGCCTGCTGCGATCAGATTCTCTTTTATTTCATCGTCCATCTGTTTTACCTCTTTTGCAGTTATGACAAAGATATTGTCAACGATACATCTCCGTTTCCGAGCAGACCTTCAAGCTCGCTGACGCTCAGTCCTGTGATCTTTCCGAGCCTTGTGTAGCTCCAGGAGTTAGAGCCGTAGAAGATCACGATATTGCTGCCGGAATACAGCACGATATCACCGGCAGATGTTGTTGTCTGCTTATCGTTACGCGGAAGGCTGCTGCCAAGGGGACCTACCTGTTCAAACCCGCCGTACTGTGACATTTGTATTGACAAAGGCTGTTTTCCGGCAAGCTCCGACAGAGCCCGGACAGATTCGCTGTTTTCCCACTCCGCTTTGACAGGAGTGCCGTTGATAGTAAGTGTAAGCATTTTTTCCGTACGCTCCTTTTCGGTATCTTTTTCTTTGTTCACATCATCTCCGGGTTCGGTCACAGTCTCCCGGACTTCTGATGATACAATGACCGGAACAGTTTCGGAAACGTAGTGTGTCTGTTCGGCGGCTTTCTGTCCGCATGATGCGAGACAGAGTATCACCGGAACTATACCGAGCAATTTTTTCATTGAATATGACATTATCTTTTCTTTCCGATCTCTGTGGTATAATAAGAACGGTACAGCTCAGACTGCGGAATAGCTGTTTTCCTGAGATCGCGGAAACATTTACAGACTGAGCTATTGGGTACACATTTATTGGCTGCAAAAGTGCAAGGAAAATTTTTATATTTTAGGATTTTCCTTGCACTTTTGTTCGTCCGAAGGACGAAATGAGCTTGACATCAAGGAATGTGTCCGTTGTGTAAATGCACCGCAGGCGCATTTAAACAACATCTGAAAATCTGTTTTGAAGATTTTCAGTCAATAACTGCCAAAAGGCAGTTATTGAGGACACATTACTTACATAAACAAGCTT
>CAMOKN010000162.1 GCA_946617595.1 uncultured Clostridia bacterium | reverse complement strand
TCATCTTGCACAGAAATTCCTTGACTTGCGCCAGCAAGCCTGCGTCATTTCTGTACAATCTGACGAAATATCTGACGGCGCAATCACCGCACGCTCTTTGTGCGGTATAGCCTATAAACAGGAGGACAAACTTATGAGCAAAAAACTGGTAGCGTATTTCAGCGCAAGCGGCACAACTGCCGCAAAAGCAAAGCTTCTCGCACAGGCAGCGGGAGCGGATATTTACGAGATAAAGCCTGCGGTGCCGTACACAGGCGCAGACCTTAACTGGCAGAACAAGCAGTCCCGCAGCAGCGTGGAAATGTCGGACAGATCGTCACGTCCGGAGATCGCTGACAAGAACGCGGACATCGCGGCTTATGACACGATTTTTGTGGGATTTCCGATCTGGTGGTATATAGCTCCGACTATCATCAACACTTTCCTTGAAAGCTACGATTTTTCAGGAAAGACCGTGATCCTGTTCGCAACATCGGGCGGGAGCAGATTCGGAGATACGGTGAATAACCTTAAAGGAAGCGTTTCCGGTACAGCGGCAATAAAAGAGGGATTTATACTGAATGGCAGTCAGACGGTCGAAAGCATTTCAGAACAGCTGAAAAAACTTGGGTTTTAAGGGGGAAATATAAATGAAAGAAAAGATCACACAGACTGCCGGCAGACAGCAGCTCGGAGATTTTGCCCCCATGTTTGCGCATCTCAACGATGATGTACTGTTCGGTGAAGTATGGAATGAAGAAGCCATAGATACAAAGACAAAGTGCATCATAACTGTGGTATCGCTCATGGCATCGGGGATCACTGACAGTTCACTGTCATATCATTTGCAGAACGCGAAAGCTCACGGTGTCACAAAGTCAGAGATAGCGGCGATAATCACTCATGCGACAATGTACTGCGGCTGGCCAAAGGGCTGGGCAGTGTTCAGGCTCGCAAAGGAGGTATGGAACGAAGAAGTTCCGTCTCTGACAGAAAAAGACAAGTATCAGAACACCATATTCTTCCCTATAGGAGAGCCAAATCCTTATGGGCAGTTCTTTGTCGGACAGAGCTATCTCGCACCGCTGTCGGATAAGCAGGTGCCGGTGTTCAATGTGACGTTCGAGCCGGCTTGCCGCAACAACTGGCATATCCACCATGCTGACAACGGCGGCGGTCAGATGCTGATCTGCGTCGGCGGAAGAGGGTACTATCAGGAGTGGGGAAAGCCTGCTGAAAAGCTTGTTCCGGGCACTGTGATAAATATTCCGGCAAATGTCAGACACTGGCACGGTGCTGCTCCCGATTCTTGGTTCAGTCACCTTGCGTTTGAAGTTCCCGGCGAGAACGGTTCGACAGAGTGGTGTGAGCCTGTATCTGACGAGGATTACGGCAGACTGAGCTGAGAATTTTATGTTCCTGCATTATAAAGGGTTATCTGAAGCTTGTAAAAACTGAATACGGTGTGTGAAATATGAAAATAGTACATTTATCAGATCTGCATCTTGGCAAAAAAGTAAATGAATACTCTATGATAGAAGATCAAAAATATATTTTGAAAAAAATCATCAGCATTATCGACGACGAAAAGCCGGATTGCGTGATACTCGCAGGAGATATTTACGACAAGTCTGTGCCGCCGACAGAAGCCGTCGATATGTTTGATGATTTTTTGTTCCGGCTGTCGCAGAAAGATCTGCAAGTCTTTGTCATAAGCGGAAATCATGATTCGCCCGAACGCCTTGCATTCGGCGCAAGACTGATGAATGCGAGCGGAGTGCATATATCTCCTGTGTATGACGGAAATGTACAGCCCATTAAGTTGACCGATGAATATGGTACGGTAAACATATATATGCTCCCGTTTGTGAAACCTGCGAATGTGCGGCGTTTCTTTGAAGACGTAGAGATCAATACATACACCGATGCGCTGCGTGCTGCAATCAGACAGATGAATATTGACACAGCAGAGCGAAATGTTCTTATAACGCATCAGTTCGTCACCGGTGCTGAAAGAACAGAATCGGAGGAGATCTCTGTCGGCGGAACGGATAATGTTGATGCTTCCGTATTCGATGATTTCGACTATGTTGCTCTCGGACATATCCACAGACCGCAGAATGTCACATCTGAACGGATAAGATACTGTGGTACTCCGCTCAAATATTCCTTCTCAGAAGCTAAAGATCAGAAATCCGTGACAATTGCCGAGCTTGCTGAAAAAGGTACACTCAATGTCAGAACCGTGCCTTTGGTTCCGGTGCATGACATGGTGGAGTTAAAAGGAAAGTATGATGAACTTACCCTGAAGAGCTTCTATGACGGTACATCTTATCGGGAGGACTATGTGCATATCACGCTTACCGATGAAGATGATATACCCGATGCTGTATCAAAGCTCAGAACGATCTACCGCAACCTGATGAAGCTTGATTATGACAACGCAAGAACCCGCCATACGGCTGTAATATCCGCAGATGCAGGTATGGACGATAAATCACCGGTCGAATTGTTTTCGGATTTCTACAAATTGCAGAACGGTGTTGAAATGACAGATGAACAGTCCGAATATATCAGCGGCATTATCAGAGATATCTGGGAGGGTGAGATATGAGACCTGTAAAACTTACCGTTTCGGCATTCGGACCGTATGCTGGCAAAACCATAATTGAACTTGATAAGCTCGGAAAAAGTGGTCTGTATCTTATAACCGGTGATACCGGTGCCGGAAAGACTACTATTTTTGATGCGATAACTTTTGCCCTTTTTGGTGAACCGAGCGGTGACAACAGAGATGCCGGTATGCTGCGTTCAAAATACGCTGAACCGGAGACTCCGACAGAAGTTGAGCTTGTTTTTGAATACGCAGGTCAGGAATATAAAGTAAAACGCAATCCCGAATATCAGCGCCCGAAATCCCGCGGCGAAGGGTTTACTATAGAGTCCGCGAACGCTGAACTGCACTGTCCGGACGGTAAGGTCATCACCAAAAAGAAAGAAGTCAACAATGCAGTAACAGACATTCTCGGAATTGACAGAGATCAGTTCACACAGATCGCTATGATCGCACAGGGAGATTTTCTCAAACTGCTGCTTGCTCCGACAGAGGAAAGAAAAAAGATATTTCAGAAAATATTCCATACCGGAAATTATGCCCTTATACAGGAAAAGCTGAAAAAAGATCTGTCAGAGATCAATAACAGCTACAAGTCTGTCAGAAGCAGTATCAGGCAGTACATCAGCGATATTGCGTGTGATGAAAATGATGTATTTCTGCCCGAAGTCGAGAAGGCAAAAAATGATGAAATGACGATTGGCGATATCATAGGATTATTGGATTCGCTTATCAGAAAAGACGATTCTGCCGAGAAAACCTACGAAGAAGAAGTCAGAAAAACAGACAGGCAGTTGAACAAACTGACAGAAATACTGACTAACATATCCAATCAGAAAAAAGCGGAAGAGTCGCTTAAAGAATCAGAAAAGAAGCTTTCGGAAGAATCAGCTTCTCTGGCAGAACTGAGATACGGACTTGAAAAAGCCGAAAAGAGCAGACCGGAAGCAGAAGATATAAAACAGAAAATATCCGTTCTGAACGCAGCAATACCTGATTATGACAAACTTGCAGAAAAGATAAATGCAAACGAAAAACTGAAGAAAGAATTGCATAAACTGACGGAAAAACTTGCTGTGTCAAAAGAAGATCTTGAAAAACAGCGTTCCAGTTTAGAGGCTCTTAATGAGGAATACAAGACTCTCGGCGATGCTTCGGCGGAAAAAGAAAAATATACCTCCGAAAAGAAAGATGCAGAAGCCGGATTGAAAGCGCTGAACGGACTTTCTGAGCTTTGCGGCGGATATGACGATCTTCTCGCTCAGCTTGAAACGGCAAAAAAAGATTTTGATAATAAAACAAAACTTGCTGCCGAAAAAACTGCCGATTATGATTCAAAATATCACTCGTATATTGCAGAACAGGCAGGAATGCTTGCGGAAGATCTGAAAGACGGTTCTCCATGCCCTGTCTGCGGTTCTTTATCACACCCCCGGCTTGCAGAAAGATCAGAAAAAGCTCCGACCAGATCCGCACTTGACAAGGCAAGGAATGATGCAGAAAAAGCAAGAGATGATGAAGTATCAGCCAGCGAGAAGATCAATTCTGTTACAAAGAGCATCAGTGAAAAAGAAAAGCATATATCAAATACCGCAGCCGGATTGTTGTCCGCTGACGATATTGCCGGAGTAAAAAAAGAACTGCCGGACAAAATAAAGCTTATCAATTCATCAATAAAAGACATTGAAAACAATATAAAAACAGCAGAGAATAATATAAAACGGAAAACCGGACTTGAAAGCATGATCCCCGAAGCGGAAAAAAGTATTTCACAGATAGGATCAGCAGTACAGCAGACGGAAAAAGACATAGCGGAGCTGAACGCTCTTGTCTCTGCCGGAGAAAAGGCAATTTCTGAGTTGAAAACCAGATTGCAGTTTGATACAAAAGAAAGGCTTGTCGAAGAGATCGAAAGGCTTGAAGACAAACAAAGCTCCATTGAAAAAATATATAACAGTGCAAAAAAACAGTATGATGACTGTGACCGCCGTATCGCAGAACTGAACGCTGCGGTCACGGAAGTGAAGAAGCAGCTTGTCAACAGGATCGAAGCAGACGAAAATGAGCAGAATGAATTGCAGAAAGATCTGATATCGAAGAAAGAAGAGTTCAACAGAAATATAAAAATAATCACTGCCAGACTTTCAAAAAACAAGGATATCAGAAAGCATATCAATGAAAAAAATGCAGAAGCCGAGGCTGCAGAAAAGAAACTGCGATGTGTGAGATCACTTGCTGATACCGCAAACGGAAACATTTCCGGCAAGGAAAAAATAATGCTCGAAACATATATCCAGATGACTTATTTTGACAGGATCATAGCACGTGCAAACACACGCTTTATGGTCATGTCAGGCGGTCAGTACGAGCTGAAACGCAGAGAGTCTTCGGAAAATAACAGAAGTCAGAGCGGACTTGATCTTGATGTCATAGATCACTACAACGGCAGTGAACGAAGCGTCAATACTCTTTCGGGCGGTGAATCGTTCAAGGCTTCACTCTCACTTGCACTTGGACTTTCAGATGAGATACAGTCATCGGCAGGCGGGATAAAGCTTGATACGATGTTTGTCGATGAGGGATTCGGCTCACTTGACGAAGAGTCGCTTCAACAGGCAATGAAAGCATTGATGGGACTTGCCGACGGTGAAAGACTTGTTGGGATCATATCTCATGTTTCAGAGCTGAAAGAGCGGATAGATAAACAAATAATTGTCACAAAACAAAAAAGCGGCGGAAGCAGGGTCAACATAGTTACTTAGACGGTCAGATCTGTGAAACACGACCAATGCCTTACCAAAAAGTCAATTTCAAGCGAGGTGCTGATATGGACAAACTCGATTTTCTGATAAACTATCTCCTATCAGAAAGAAATGATATTGGCAGGATCGGGATACCCGAGAATGAAACAGACAAATTCCGGCTCTACAGAAGTCTGGTGAATATCCGCCCTGCGGTCAAAGCAGACGAAATAGGATTTGTAAAAAAATGCGAATGTACGATATTCAGAAAAATACAGCCACTGCCGCATCAATAGTGCGTACAGACTTTGCGGCTGATGATCCGGTGCGGCGGAAACATGAATGAACGGAGCAGCGATAACTGAAATGAACTACAGAATAACAGAGCTTATAGAGCCGGACAACGGCTGTGAAGGCTTTATGCCGGGAGAAGAACCTATGGTAACGCTGATACTCACATCTGAAAACGGTACAGTGAGAACAGTTCAGCTTCCGGATATTCTTGCGTACCGCCTGAACTGGGCCACCGGTGCGGCTGTTTCGGGTGAGGACATCGAGAAATACTGCAAATGAGCAGGCGGCATCGGGCGGATCCTGTTCCCTGACTTCCGAAGACGTGGGCGGAACGGCGGTTGTCCGGCTGCCGCAGAATATGCCTTACACGGAAATATTTGATATAAGCTGAACGGAGAAGAAAACATGATAAAAGAAATAATGCACGATCCGGTTTTTCTTGCATTGAAGTCTGAGCCTGCTGCAGCCGATGATCTCAGCATTGCCGCCGATCTGCTCGATACTCTGGCTGCAAACAGAGATACCTGCGTCGGAATGGCAGCAAACATGGTCGGAGTGCTGAAACGGGTGATCGTTTTCGATAATGACGGTGAGTACATGACCATGTTCAACCCGGAGATCATCAGATCCGACAAGCCGTACAGCACCAGCGAAGGCTGCCTTTCACTCATAGGGGAACCACGCCCTGTCAGGCGCTACAGGAGCATCAAAGTACGATGGCAGAATGAGAAGTTTGAAACGCGCATCAGAACGTTCACAGGTCGTCCGGCACAGATAATCCAGCATGAGATCGACCACTGCAACGGAATATTGATCTGATCTTTGTGCAATAAAGTCTGAATAACTATTGCAAGACCGGAAAAAATATGTTATGATAAATATGTAAAGCACATTTTTTGTGCGGTATAGCATATATGCGGAAAATTCTGATATGAATGAAAGGAGCTTATATATGAAAAATACTGTCAGGACATTAATCCACTGCTGCATAATTATGTTCAGCGTATTTCTGATAATACACAGACGTGTGATCTCAGCGCTGATAACCGGAGAACCGATGCCCGAGCCGCCGGAGTGGCACAAGAAGTTTCTTGGCTGCGGATCGGATAATGAAAAATGCTGTGAATAAGACCGCTGAAGTTATCTGTCAGCCGGATCACAGACAGTTCAGATGTATGTATAAATGTCCGTCCCGGAATATGCCCGGGGCGGACTTTTTCGGTTCCGTTTCTTAGTGAATGCGACCGCCCGTTTTATTTCGGGATATACAGGCAACGCCTGCGCCGAAATGAAAGTGCATGATCATTGCCAAAGCAACACACAAACCGGAAGAAGAACAGCAAGCATACCGAAGTTTATTGCTGAGAACCAAAGAATATATTTTTTTGTATCTGCGGTGCTTGTGAGGCGGTACATCTGAAGCGAGATAAGGCTTGCCATTGATGCTATCGGAGTGCCGAGTCCGCCGATATTCACGCCGATAAGAAGGGCGGTGCTGTTACCGGTGAAACCGGAGAGCATCACAGCTGCGGGAACATTGCTTATGACCTGTGACAGGAGCGCCGAGACAGATATCTCATTTCCTGAGATCATTCCGGAAAAGAATCTGTGGACTGCATCTATACGGGAGATATTCCCCACAAATATAAAGAAGCACACGAAGGTCAGAAGAAGGGAATAATCTGCTTTCAGAAGAAGATGCCTGTCAAATATCAGAGCTGTGACAAGTGCGGCTGCGGCGCATACCCAGAACGGGAGCACCTTGAATACTGTCACGATGCACAGCGCAAAGAGAAGCAGATACACTGTTATCATTCTGTATGAAACTTTTTTGTGATGCTTATGGTCTGACGGACAGCCGGATTTCGGAATAAGAAGCGTCAGCAGCATCAGTATCACAAAACAAGCCGCTCCTATAGGCAGCATAGTCTGTACAAATTGCAGACCTGTCATTTCATATTTATCGAATATGTAAAGATTCTGAGGATTTCCGATCGGGGTGAGCATACTTCCGAGATTTGCTGCGGCAGTCTCAAGCACTATTGTGAGTATCCGGCTGCGTTCGTCCGCGACCTTTGCAAATGCAAGTATTGTGAGCGGTACAAACGTCATAAGCGCAACATCGTTTGTTATCAGCATTGATGAAAAGAAGCAGACTGTCACAAATATCACGGACAGTCTGCGAAGGTTCCCGGCTTTGCGCAGAAGCTGTTCGGTAATTGTTTCAAATATCCCCACACTGCGGAGTCCTGCAATTGCTATCATCAGTGCGAAAAGTTCCGCAAGCACGCTGAAATTGCAATAGCCTGCGTACTGTTCGTCCACCGGAACGAAGAACACCGTGACAAGTGCCGCGATGAACGATATGACAAGTACGGGCTGCGCCTTGATGAATGTCAGCACACTTTTCATTTTGCGTCTCCTGTTTTCGGAGAAGAGTTCATTGCGCGGAGCTTTTTTTCGTCTATCCTTTTTCTGCACAGGTCAAGATGCACGCCGCAGTAATTTCTCACTCGTTCTACCATATCGGCAGCCTTGACGATATCTTCCCACATAAGATCATCGACCTCGTTCGATTTTATGAATCCCGATGCTTTGACGTATGCTATGAATCCTGCCATTATCAGGTTTTTCGGCTCATAAAAATAACTGCGCACGTATTGGCATGACAGCACGGTCTGTCCTGTTTCTTCAAGCACCTCGCGGGCAACTGTTTCTTCGAGCGTCTCACCTTTTTGCACATAACCCGAACAGAGATTGTAACTTTTTTCTGATATATAGTTCTGCTTCAGCAGCAGCACCTGACCGTGTTCATTGATTATCGTCACAAGCACGCAGCAGGCGGGATCGTCAAAATAAAATCGGTCACAGTCAGCGCAGTATTTCTGCTCTCCCTCATCTCCGATGACCTTATGAATAAGCGGTTTTCCGCATTGCACACAATAATTCAGCTGCATTTCAGCCCCTCCGTAAGAATACGATGATCTCATTTTCTGACATAAGGAGAGCTGCGCGATCGATCCGGTCTCCGTTATGTCTTTTTGTTCAAACAACATTATACAGAAAAAGGCTGTGATTGTCAACTGTGTTTTTCGCAGCAGTAAAAGTCGTGGCTGAATCTCAGAATGATATCTGTTTCCTATACGCAAATCATTTGTTCAGCAGTAATTCATATAATACAGAATTCAAAAGCTGCTGTTATACAGCAGAATAGGGCGTGTGTCAGGAGATATTGCTCCTGCCCGGCTTTTACAAATTATAATCCCTGTAAATATTCTATATTGACATGATCATGATTATTGACTATAATTAAGCTAAGTAAAATTTATTAAAAAAATCAATTACGCTTAGTTTACATTGAGCGGCATTTTTGATATACTGATCTCAGGAGGTCAACTATGAATACTTTTGGTGATTATATTAGTCGATTGAGAAAATACTCCAGGATGACTCAGGAACAGTTAGCTGAAAAAATGGAAGTCAGCAAAACTACCATACAGAATTGGGAAAGCGGCAGAACGAAGGTGAAGACAGCTCACCTAAAACGGCTTGCATACCTGTTCAATGTTTCTGAAACATCGCTGAAATCCGAGCTGAATCGTGACAATGATTCGATGAGAGTGGGTCATTTTCCGTTTTTTCTGATCGAAGATGATGAAGAACTTATTGGTATCATCAAGTCGCTTCATCTGAATCTGAATCAACAGGAACTGTTCGGTTTTATCTGCCTTTACAATCCTGAAATACCAAATAACTATGACGCCTGGGAAGCAGTTTTCGATGAGTCTTTGACCAAAATCCCTTATGACTTTATATGTAGGGTAGGAAGCATTCAATACATGAATCTTGCTGATGGATTACGGAATCTTCTGAAATATGTTAAGCCCGGTTTTCTTCTGAAAGTATTGAAACTATATCCTGATGAACTGTTTGATGTTACACGCTTATCTAAGGATCTGGTCATTGAATTTCTTGATAGCGGACATGTTCCGTATAACGATCGGGATTTTGACAGCGAATGTGGATTTGATTTTGATATTGATATGAAGAAAGCCTCTATAGTCCTGCCTATCCTTGAAAAAGACTGTATTCACTTAGTCGATGGAGAACGAAGTGATGCTTCTTTGAGTAACGATGTTCCGCAAGAAATTATTGACGCTTCATGGTATCCTCATGATCAAAAATGCTTAGCACTGCACGTTTTGAATGGTCTCAGCAGCATAACAACCGTTCGTTATGATAAAAGTTGTACACCGATAAGGTGGTATCTGGAAATCAACGATTTAGGGTGTAGACTTCTGAGCTGGTTTCGGGAAAAGGAGTAGACGAATATGAAAAAATGGTATGAACGTTTTAACGATGATGCATTTACCAGGTATATCGAATCCGGTGAAGCGGATTGTGTTCACATTGTAAGGGATCAGGCTCATGATATTGATACAACCGGCAAGTGGATCGATGTGATCTCGTGCAGCAAGTACACAACACAGCTGAAAGCGGATGAGCGTCTCATGTTTCTCAAGAATGAGTTCGACTGGATCATTGTAGAATTGTTTCCGAGGATAACACACCCAAAATATACAGACGATGATTTCCAAAATAAATATATTTGCTGGCAAGCTGCTCATGCTGATATAGCAACTCATAGAAAAAAAGATCACCTTGGCGAAAAATACATCGTACTATGTAAGCTCGTTCTTAAAACTGATTATGAAGTTACAACTTTCAGTAAGATCAGGCAAAAGAAAATCGATTATATAAAATCCAATGCCGATGAACTTATTGAAAAAATACGAAACAATAAGGAACCGACACTTGAGATACTTACAGTCAGATGATCATTTTCACTTTTGTGTTTTCGATCTTGCTGCACATTATGATGAGAAAAGCCGAAGGACTCATGCAGAATCCTTCGGCTTTTACTGCTTATCAGTTTATGTTTGTTTATTATTCCCACTCCACCGTCCGTACTTGAAATGCGGTTATAATACGCACTTATAATGCGCATTTAATCCAAACAATCCAATTATTATATATATTATTCTGCGCTTTTAAAATTTTTGTAGCCAAATTGTAGCCAGTAATTTGTTCATCTCAACTGATGTTCTGTCGATGAAACGGCAGAACTGAAAAGAATAAAGAACCAAAACAGACAAATCCGAACCATAACGGCTCGGGTTTGTTTGTTTTTTTTTTAGGAAAGGCGAATTTTGGAGTTGTGATACTGATAGAGCATTGATGTAATGACAATTGAATAACAAACGACCGACTGAGTATTATAATGGTACTCAGCCGGTTTTGTTTTATTTCACAGTTTTCTCAGTAAGCACAAAGCTGTCCTTCTTCGCGCCGTAGTTCATATCCTCGTGCTCGGCGTACTTCATTATCCCGTCCCAATACTGTTTGTCTGCGACCACACGCAGCTCGTAGCCATCGGGAACGGGAGAGTTATTCGGATCATACCCCTCGGCGATATATTCTATCGAATTGATATAGTATTTGTTAAAGTCATTGTCAACCAAAGGTTTTATGCGGAACTGCTTGACGGCTTTTCTGAATTCGGTGTGAGTATCATCGTATTCCCAGATATTATAACGGTATTTTCCCTGTATAGGCAGCAGTTCCTCGATTATGACCGTATCATTTATACGGTAGAACGTGCCTTCTTCCATATCGCGGTCGTGCGGGAGCTGCACAATATCAAACACATCGGCGTAGGTCGTTGCAGTCTCAAAAGCGTCGGACTTTATTCCGTGCTCTGTCAGCGCGTCCGTGAGCTTTTCAAGCTCCTCCGCAGTGCAGTTGCTTTCAACGTAATTGAGCACGCCGTCAGCGCCCTCAACTTCGGTAAAGTTTTCAAGCCTATACACATCGTCGCCGCGTGAATAGGTGAACGCTTTCATTCTGTTTGCGGGGAAGTCAAACTCCGTGTATTTCCCGTCGTAATGCGCGTAACACTTCACCGGAAGCCACTCCGCCCTTACCTCGTCGGCAGTCAGCAGCCTGCACTCGCTCATATCTATATCACTCTTTGTGAGCAGCTTTTCTATCTCCGGCAACTCGTCCGCATTCGCTGCAATATCGAGGTAAGACTTGTCTTCCGCCATATCCATACGGAACATCACCCGCATATCGGGATATTTTTCATTGTATTCCCACAGTAAATAAAGAGCGGTGCGGATATTTCTGTAAATGTCGTCACGGCGGGCAAGACCTACAAAGGTAATACCTACGGAATTATCGTTGTCGAGATACACCAGCCACTCATCATCGACCACATACATTTTCCAGTGCATATATCCGTCGCCTCTGAGAGCGTGCTTCCAGTAGTTTTCCTCGAAGGACGTGTTCTCAAGCAGATTGTATGTCTGCACCTCACGCATAGAGGAGATCAGTTTGACATTAAGTCCATTCTCGTCACAATACGGCGCGAATGCGGCATCTATTTCTGCTGCCTCTTTATCATCGTCTGTAAATACCCAACCGGCGAAATGCTCCGCGTGGATACTCACGCCGCCGGTTGAGTATTCGCGGTATGTGTGACCGTCAGCGTAAACATAAAGATATAGCCACATTCCCGCAGCGTCCATGTCATTATTCTTGTCGTTGGTGAACATCATCGGAACATTAAACCGCTTCACGTCTTCCGGTGCATCGAACGGCTCGTATCCCGCTACGCTCCATTCTTCACTGTCATCACGCTTGAATGTGAATGTGTAGTACTGCGTTTCAAATCGGTGCTCAATCTCGCGAAAACGAAACGCGAGCTTCACATAGTCGTCCCCGTAGTCGATAAGATAGCGGCGCTCATAAGGGAATTCGAGATCACCGCTTTCATATCCCCATACTATTCCGTCCTCGTCAGTTATAGTTGTTTCCCAGCCGAGCGAGTCAAACCGCACGCCGTACATAGCGTTCAGCTTCATCTGCCCGAGCACGCCTATTCTTCCCAACCCGAGGAACGGCTCCGCTTCACCGGAAGACCGGTAGTAAACCTTGCCGTATTTTACACATTGCTCCGTCAGCCATTCATCAGATCCGGTTCCGCCGTCCATGATATAGTACATGATGTCGGGAGCGTCCTTGCCTATGTAATACGCGGACACAATGCCACCGCCGAGATCTTTAAGAAAGTATCCGGTGTCCGTTTCCGAAATTCCATAAATGCTGCTTAGCCCGTGCTCATACATATCCTCGCTGTAGGTCAGTTTCACATTGTTCTCTGCCCACCAACTGATATTTTCGGGATCGTCGGCTTGCCACTTACCGTAGAAATGCTTTTCGAGAATGTCAATCTGCTCTGAGAGTGTTGAAAAATCTTTGCTATCCGGTGACCATACTATCTTATCTTCCGAATTGGCTGATGTTGACTCGACAGGCTCAGGTTCAGCGGTCGTTGTGACCGCTGTTGTAGTGACCGTAGACGTTATGCTTGCAGCAACAGTCGTTACCTCTGCCGTCGCCGTTTTCGTCACTTCTTCTGTGACCGCTGTCGCGTCCGCAGTGGTCGTCGCCGCCTTGTACATATTGCAGCCCGAAAGGAGCAGGGCGGTGGATAATGCGATTAAAGCAAGTTTACTATGTTTCATAATGTCCTCTATTTTAATTATTATTTAGATATACTACTTTGAACCCATATTTCTCTGCTCTCTCCGCCGCGGGATAGCCTTCATAAGTATGTATAACAGTACCTTTCGGGAACATTTGACCTCCGCTGTAACGAAACTTATCGGAATATACATATACTTCCTTGATATTGTCACAGCCTATAAAGCCTTCATACGGACAAAATCCGTCCATCGGCTCATAGTCTATTTCCGCAGGGAAGATAACGGTTTTCAGTGACTTGCAGCCGTAAAAGGCATGGGCATCTATCCTTTTTGCTGTTTTTGGCATCTCGTAGCTTTCCGGACAGGTATCCGGAAGCGCACGGATAACATTAACGATTTCACCCGCGTCATTCTTATTCACAAGCACGCCGTTATCGTAACATATCCTTTTCTGCGCTCCGCTAAGTATCACTTCCTTCAGAGCAAAACAAATGCAGAAGACGTTGTCCCCCCAGCGCTCCGGGTCGCCGTCAATTATAACTGTCTCCAGATTGTCGCAACCATAAAAACAGTCGTCGCCGACCGCCCTGACAGAAGCGGGTATCTCGATCTTTTTCAGTTTCCTACAAGCCCAGAATGCACCGGCTCCTATAGTTTCGACCGCGTTTTCGAGAGATATTTCTTCCAAAACCGAATCACGAAACGCTTGCGATCTTATATCAAGAACAGTATCAGGAATCGTGATCTTCTTCAAATATAAAGCATTCTCGAAAGCACCCTTCGCAATTGACGAAACGAAATCGGGAACAGTGAACTCGACATTCTCCCTGCCGGAAGGGTACATATAAAGAACAGACTTATCCTTTGAATACAATATCCCGTCATCGACAGATAAATAAGGACTGTTCTCCGAGACGCATATCTCCGTCAGTGAACGCCAGTTTGGGTCGTACTGAATATATTCGAGTGTATCGGGGAGTACCAGTTTTTCTGTTACGAGGTTATCGCAAGTCCCACGGAAATATATCCTGTTCACAGGCTCCCCGTTACACTCTGCCGGTATCTCAAACACTTTCGGAGTAGTACCGACGATCACGAAGCCCGGCTCCTCATAAAGCTCAGGATCGTAAAAAGGTTCAAGATGCCATTCGCCCTCTTCGGGCGTTTCTTCCGATGCGGTCGTTTCCGGAGCTGCGGAAGTTGTCGTTACCTCTGCCATTGTCGTTGTTGTCGTCACTTCTTCCGTGACGGGCGAGGTATCTGTAGCGGTCGTCACCGCCTCCACAGACTTGTCCGCAGGTGCACCTGCATTGCACCCTGCCAGCACCATAACCGCCGACATCACAGCAGCAAGCATTTTCTTGTATCTCATATTCCCGACCTCCCGAAAACAGTCTCTACTATATAAAACGAATAAAAAGGCAAAATGTAACGCTTTTTTTGGAATTATTTTCATTTTCGTATGGTTGCACAAAGCTGTTTGTATATTATAACCACAGCACAGCCCGACTGTATCTATTATATCATGGGTTTACATCATTTTCAATACTTCTTGGTAAAATGCCGCATTCTGGGGAAGGTCTCGGGAGGGCGCTCCCCCCTGAGCAGGTAGTACCGCGCAGTTTATGCAAAGCCCCCATAAGTCGGGATTTGTATAGCCAGCAGCGCTACCTTCCTATGGATTTTATGTTTTTTTCCATTTTGCAAAACCTCATTTTATGGATAAAGTCCTTTTTTGTGGCGAGCTGCTTTTTGATTTTTCCGTTGCCGCCCATTTCCTATATGCGCAAGTTTACGCTATACTCAATAGCTAAAGTGTCCGGCTCCGCGCAACATTTTAGCATTGAGTCAGGGACACCCTGATACCCTTTTTGCTGATTTTGAAAAAATCAGCAATTTTGAAAAAATACCGAAACGGTCATTCTTTAAAAAAGAACAAATATATCTTTTTCTTAAAATAATCATTTTTATCATCGGAGCAAATCTGAACTTATTCTCAAATCTAAAAAATATATAATCTGCTCTTTTGAGAAAAAGCTTGCTCAAATATTTTTATAATTTCGACGGATTTCACAAAAAAGCATCATTTTGATTGAACGAGCGTCAGAACAGAAATAGAAAAATCCGCAGGAGAGCAATCCTTCGGATTTCAGGCTAAACGGTTATAGAGTACAGAGAGCTAAAAAGCGCATAAGTTGAGATTTGCGTTTTCTAACCAAAATTTCTTCATTTATAAACTCTTTTTCTTTTCAACTCTGAATACAGTCAACATATTCAATTTCTCGCTTTCTTTAAAAGAATATAAAAAGTCGATCGATCTTGTGATAATTGTTTATGAATTTCTATAAACAGAAACAGCGGGGCATATACTCCGCTGTCTGATCTTTGTTATTTTGGTGTTTTGTGTAGCATCGCTATAATCGTTCAATCCCGATACTGCTGAACCACGTCCGTCAGAATTGCTCTGTCCACCAACAGTCCCAACGTGTTTTCCCATATCCGTATCTCGTTGAATGTTTTCGGGCGGGGATTTTTCTCCGCGTACTGTCTCCGAAGCGCCTCTCGATACTCCCAGGCTTCGTTGTCAACCTGCCGCGGTATCAGCTCCCATTTCAGCCGACCTTCGAGCGACGGTATCACCTGCGGGTAATTCTCAGTCATATACTCCTGCCACTTTTTGCCCCAGTGACCTATCGGCTCGCTCATCAGCTTCTGTTCTTCTTCCGTCAGACCAAGCTCCAACTGCTCCAGGTACACGAATGTGGACGGCTCCAACTTGTATGATCTGCCATTCTCCGTTATGGTTTCAGGGTAGAACTTCTTGTCCTCCTCACACCATATCTGCTTAACATTTCTCATATATCTTTCCTCCTTTTCAGTACGGTCATTGGTTCTGCTTTGCCTTACAATTGCATTTTAACACATTAAATCGTGATTTTCAAGTGTAACTTGCTTTTTCCTTGCCGCGACCACTGATTTTTGTACAATTTAACGATTTACCACTTGAATGTATGTGCAATATGGCAGGAAGTACAACAGATCACCAATGTCATAGACCGTATTCCGTTCAGCAAAAAGCCGACTGCTCTTATCAGCAATCGGCTCTTGGTCTGTCCGTTCTGAGAAAAAGTGCGGTGGGTGATGAAGGAGAACACCTACCACAAAAGTATCTCACTTTACAGCATAATTAAACCTTGCGGTCGCGACATCAACATCAAACGTAGTGATCTCCTTTTTCTTTCAGCCCAGTCACTAAATTAATTGCAGAATTGAAAGAAAAATATATAATGAAATTCTGTGAACAAAAGCGTCCAGGGCGTACAAACCTTGTCATTATACGCTTTTACGGGATTTTTCAGCTCGTCCGAAGCGCGTCCGGTTATCTGACGATCTGTTTTCAGTACGTCCCTGTACGCTTCTCGGACGAGTTGTGTAACCTCACAAATCCTTATTGTCAAAGGCTTCGGACGGGGTGGACGCGATTTTTATTGATTTTTGATACACATACCCTCAAATCCCCGCACCTCTTTATTACCTGCTTTTATATGTGTTGTGTACTTGATATTGTATTTGTTGGTGTTGTTGCATACCCACCGTACAAATGTTTCTCTTTTCAACGCTGTCAAAGCGTTTTCTTCGCACCATTCAGTGTACACGCGATACAGATTACTGTTCGATATTGCATACCCGCTTCTGAATTGCACAGCTTCATTCATAAAATCAATTACATTGCAGTTCTCCGCGACAGCTCCCTCATTGTTCGCCTTTGTCTTTTCGGATATGGTGAATTTATAATTGTTTTCTATGAGCCGCCGAAGCCCGTCAAGCGCCCAGCAAAATATTTTCAGGAGTTCCTTTCTGAACATTTCCGATAGGTTAGGATCATCAATGCGGTTACGCGGTTTGGGCTTCACGGAAAGGATTATCAAACGCCTTGCAAAACCGTCAGACTTGTCATAAAGTGCTTTAGGTGAGCCGTTTCCAACGCATACAAGGCGGCAGTATAAATGTGCTTGCTGTGACTGCTTTCCTTTTGCTTCAACATCTACCGGTATTTCGGCGGTTATGATGTTCTTTATGTAGCCTGTTGATTTTAACGCCTCTAACTGCATATCATCATCGTACAGGACGAGCTTGTTCATCAGGTTATAACGCTCAAACTTGTCATTTTCTATGCGCTGAAAGCTGTCAGAATGGACAGACGAGCCGAACAGGTCTTTTATCATAACCCCTATACGGCTCTTGCCCTCGCCGCCGTTTCCGATGATGAACAATGCCGCTTGTCCCTTTGTTGACGGTATCATACAGTAGCCGAGATACTCTTGCAGGGTCATTATATCGTCAAGCTCCAGCAACCCACATAGAAAATCCATAAAGTGTCCGGGATAATAACAATGTTTCCATATATCGGGATCATATTCCACACACAGCCTGTTCACGCAGAAACGTTTTTCGGGAATAAATGTGGGCGGCTCACCGATCTTTCCGTCAACTTTAATTACACCGTTCAGGACGTGTATCTCATCATCACGGGGCTTTATCGGCGCGCTGTGGCAGAATAGCGCCAGCGCGTCGAAAAGTGAATTTGTTTTCTTTGCAATCCCGCTTGTAACTCCGTTGGCTTCAAGAAGCCTTGCGATCTCCGAACGTATCTTTGCATGGCTTTCCATACCGTCGATAGAGTAAAATTGTCCGTCGATATACCGCAGCTCGCTGCGTTCGCAAAAGTTCTTGCAGAAAAGCGGCTCGTCTATCTTCTTTTCGTCGGATAACCACTTGACTTTCTTGTCGTCATTTGTTATAATGGATTTGTCGGTTGAGGACTGCTCCGAGCTTGTTGCCGCAAGCTCATTGGGAGCGGTCTTTTCTTTTTCAGTCATTGCCGCCCTCCTTCAGCAATCCGGAGCAGTCAAAGCCATAATACTTTTTAGCAAGGTAGGCACGGGGCAGTTTTCCTGCTACTGTGATGAAACCCTGCTCTTTAAGCTCCTGATTACACTTGCGGATAATGTCATAAGCCTTCCCGCGGCTGATACCGAGCATTTCCCGCAGCTCGTCTGCTGTAATGAATTGTTTTGACATAAAATGTTCCTCCTATAATAATAGCATATTATAATATCAGCACTTATAATACACAACGATTTATAATAATATGTATTATAAGTGCGTATAAAGATTATAACACATCTAATGCAAATTGTCAATACTATTTCTAAAACAAAAATATTTTTCTAAAATATAAAAATGCACTTGAAATTCGTATTTCTTTGTGGTATAATATGTACGAGGTGAAACAAAATGGACAATAAGGCAATTGGTCAGCGCATAAAAGCTCTCCGCAAGGAACAGCACCTAAACCAAAGCGAGTTTGCAGAAAAGATCGGCAAATCCCTACGCACTGTGCAGAAGTATGAAAAGGGTGAGATCGAGGTATCAATATCCGTAGCAAGCGATATAGCGCGGGTACTAAACTCCACGACCTCCTATATTTTCGGCTATGAAACAAGTGTCAGCGGTATTCAGAAGCTTTCCGACATAATGGATTTTCTGTTCAAGCTGGAGAACATTGCCGGTGTGGACTTTAACATCAATGTAAAGAAGCCGCCGCAAGACGAGCAATGGGAGTGTTCCATTTCTTTCAGCGGAAACAGCGATGCAGACTATAACGCAGATCTATGTCTATTCCTTGAACGGTGGGCAGAGGAACGTGAAAAGTTCAGCACTTACTTTTCTTCTCTTGAAGCGTACAAGGCGTGGAAAGAAGAAACGCTTGCCTATTACGCTGAAAGTTACCTGCAATCACAAGAACCACAGGAGCTTGACTTTGAAACGCGAATGAACAAGCGCAAAGAGTATATGGAAAGTATCTTAAAAAAGAACAAACATGGCTGAAAAAGAAAAATGCCGCAAAAGCAGCATAACGTGAAAATCATTCAAGAAAGGAAGATGTAAATGTCAGTAACAAAAGACGGCGATACAGGAAAGTGGATGTCACAGCTCCGTGTCACCGACTGGACGGGCAAGGTGATACACAAGAAGAAGCGCGGCTTTGAAACCAAGCGGGAAGCCCTTGAATGGGAACGTGAGTTCATAAACCAGGCTAACGGCAGCTTAGGTATGATGTTCGGGGATTTTATCAAGCTCTACTTTGAGGATATGGAAAAGCGTTTGAAGCCCTCAACGATAGAAAACAAGCGTTGGCTCATAAACTTAAAGATAACCCCGTTTTTCGGCAGAAAATCCCTCAATGAGATAAAGCCGACAGACATACGCAGATGGCAGAACGAGCTGCGCAGCTATCGTGACGAGAACGGAAATCCCTACTCCAACACCTATTTAAAGACGATAAACAATCAGCTCACAGCGGTTTTCAACTATGCTGTAAAGTTCTACGGCTTGCGCGAAAATCCTTGTCATAAGGCAGGAACAATGGGCAAGAAAAATGCCGATGAAATGCTGTTCTGGACAAAGGCTGAATTTGAAAGCTTTATCAGCAGTGATTATTTCAAGGATAAACCGTCGAGCCACGCGATCTTTATGACCCTATACTATACGGGTATGCGTGAGGGAGAAATGCTTGCATTAACTCCTGCCGACATTGATCTCGACAAGAAGACCATATCCGTTACCAAGAGCTTTCAACGGCTGAACGGTGTGGACGTTGTGACCTCACCGAAAACCGCAAAAAGCGTCCGCACTGTGACGATCCCCGAAAAGCTCTGCTCCTGCCTGTCAGAGTATATGGATAAATGCTATGGGCTTCAGGATACCGACAGACTGTTTCCGTACACAAAGCATTATCTCTACCACGAAATGACCAAGGCAACTAAGGCGGCAGGTGTGAAAAAGATACGGGTACACGATATCCGACACAGCCACGCAAGTCTTTTGATAGAAATGGGATTTTCTCCGCTTCTCATAGCCGAGCGTTTAGGTCACGAAAAGGTTCAGACCACTCTTGAAATTTACAGCCATCTCTACCCGAACAAACAGAACGAGGTAGCCGACAAACTTGACGAGATTTGAACTCCCGCAAAGACCGTCGGCTACAAATAATCTCAAAAATGTAGCCAATTTGTAGCCATAAGCAAAATAAAATCCCGAAAACCCGCATAACAAACGGACTTTCGGGATAAAAGCAATTATTCCCACTCAATAGTAGCCGGCGGCTTGCTTGTAATATCATAGCATATCCTGTTGATATGTTTTACCTCATTTACTATCCTGATGCTGACTTTCTCAAGTACCTCATAAGGAATCCTTGCGAAATCGGCGGTCATAAAATCTGAGGTAGTCACACCTCTGAGTGCGAGGGTGTAATCATAAGTTCTTCCGTCTCCCATTACGCCTACAGAGCGGTTATTGGTGAGAACGGCAAAATACTGATTTATGTCGCGGTCAAGGTGAGCATTTGCGATCTCTTCACGGAAGATGAGATCGGCATCACGCAGGATCTCCAGCTTTTCGCGCGTGATCTCCCCGATAATACGTATAGCCAGACCGGGTCCCGGGAACGGCTGTCTCCATACGAGGTAATCCGGAAGCCCGAGTTCTGTACCAAGCTTTCTGACTTCGTCTTTGAACAGCATTCTAAGAGGCTCGATAATTTCCTTGAAGTCCACACGATCCGGCAGTCCGCCGACATTGTGGTGAGACTTTATAACGGCGGCATCGCCGGTACCGCTTTCTATGACATCGGGGTAAATGGTACCCTGTACCAGGAAGTCAACCTTCCCTATCTTCTTTGCCTCGTCCTCGAAAACGCGGATAAATTCCTCACCGATAGTTTTGCGTTTTGTTTCGGGATCGCTTACACCTTCAAGCTTTCCGATAAATCTGTCTGATGCATCTACACGGATAAAATTCACGTCCCAGTCTTTGAATGCTTTTTCTACCTCATCGCCCTCATTCTTGCGCATAAATCCGTGGTCAACAAAAACACAGGTGAGCTGTGCGCCGACAGCCTTTGAAAGCAGGGCGCATGCAACCGAGCTGTCAACTCCGCCGGAGAGCGCAAGAAGGACCTTTCCTGCGCCGACTTTATCACGTATCTGTTCAATAGCGGTCTTAGCATAGTTCTTCATATTCCAGTCGCATTTGCAGCCGCACACGTTACGAACAAAGCTGTCGAGCATTCCGAGTCCATGCTGAGTGTGATTTACCTCCGGGTGGAACTGCACTGCATACAGCTTTCTTTCGCTGTTCTCGAAAGCAGCGGCAGGGCAATTCTTAGTGTGTGCGGTAATACGGAACCCCTCCGGTATCTGCGAAACGAAATCTGTGTGGCTCATCCATGATACCGCCGAGTCAGGAAGATCTTTTACAGCACCGAAAATAACACCGGATTTGTCGTAGAAAGTCTCTGTCTTTCCGTATTCTGAAACAGAGCAGGAATCGACTTTTCCGCCGAGAGTGTATGCGATTATCTGTGCTCCGTAGCAGATCCCGAGTATCGGTATTCCGAGCTCGAATATCTCTTTTCCGATATGCGGGGATTTTTCGTCATATACGCTGTTCGGACCGCCTGTGAAGATTATTCCTTTCGGCGCAGCTTTTCTGATTTCTTCTATCGGAGTCTTATAAGAGCGTACTTCGCAGTAAACGCCGCATTCCCTGACTCTTCTTGCGATCAGCTGGTTGTACTGTCCTCCGAAATCGAGGACTATTATGGTTTCGTTATCCATAGTCATATCCTTTCTGCTTACGGGTCAAACCGGATCTTTTGGATTATATTATAACATATTCCGCAGTAAATTGCAAGCAAAGATTATGTTGAAGTATAGCCTTATTTTACTTTTTTCTACTTGATAATCTCACAGGAATATTATATAATATACGCTCACCGACGGTAATATGCTTCCCTGCCCCGCTGTTAAGGGCAAAAACGGCGAATACATCTTCAATCAGACAGTTTCTGCTTTTTAGCAAATCAAGGCGCAGAGTTCAGACTCTGCGCCTTTTTGTATTCCTGGTAACGGAGATCCGGGATAACCAAATGCTCAATTCATCACGAACTGAACCTGGCACCAGTTAATGTTATATCCCGAAAATATCGCTGAAACCTGTCACATCAAATATTTCTTTCAACGCGCTGCTATAATTGATAACACTGAACACACCGTTGTCTTTGAGCGACTTGTACATTATCAGCATAACGCGCAGACCTGCCGAGGAGATATATTCGGTATCCTCAAGATCGACTGTGATCGCAGTAACACTATCTTTGCCGGCATCATTGAACTTTTGCAGCAGTTCGGGAGCTGTTATCGTGTCAAGGCGTCCGGATATCGCACATTTCAGTTCATTGCCGCTTACCGAAATATCAACAGAGAATGCTCCGCTTTCTGATTTCTCAGGCTTAGCGGTATCAGACTTTCTTGCTTTTATTACAAGCTGAGGAATATCCGCGTATGCTTTGCGCAGCCTTTCCATTGCTTCGGTATCGCCGCCGAGGCTGAGCATCATCGGAAGTTTATCCGCATAATTTACAAATTCGACATCAAAGCCGTGTTTTTTCAGGTAGTTTATTGCGTCATCGGGATTGCCGTTTGACATGGCGTTTTTGCCGGAGTTTGTGTTTGCTACCTTTGAACTTCCTTCGGTCATCGTCTTTATGACATCAACTCCGCTGTTTCCGAGTATCACTGAGAATACCGTACTTATAATATTGTTGACATAAGGGTCGGGTGTAGTCCAGATACCTCCGAACTCACACAGCAAACGATGTATATTTGCTGTGAAAGTATCAAGCTCCGGATCGTTGAAAAATCCGACAAGTCCGTCCATTACTATGCAGATCTTTCCGCTGACTCCGTCAAGAGCCTTACGCAGTGAGTCATAATTAGTGGCATCTACCGCAGCAAAATGTATATATTTTTTCTCTTCCTCTGTTGCAACTTTTTCAACCGCCGGAGCCATTTCATTTATTACCGCCGGCAGGTCAAAGCCGTAATACTGTTTTCCCGCTCTTGCGGCGGCGAGTGCTCTCGGTGCATATCCGCAAGGCAGATCAACGATAACGTCACAGCCTGAAGTGAATGCGGTAAGATTCGAATAATTATAGCGTACTTCAACATTAACGCTGTATGCTCGTATAAGCTCAGGCGGTGTTTTGTTATTGTCTTTCACATTTGTGAGTGCCGACATATCTATATATGGCATCAGTTTTTGTGCGTCTTCGATGCCCGCGCCTGCCATAAGTCCTATACAACCCTTTGCTGTGAGAAATACAGGATTTACTTGCATTAAAAGTTCGTTATTATCCATTTTGTTTCCTCCTGAATATGTTCAGCTGTTTTTTGATACCCCGGTTACAATAATAACTGCATGAAGGCAGTTATTGAAGACACATTATATTATAACATTGAAAAGCCTGAATGTCAATTGATATATTGTACAGAAACAGAATGCTGAATACGGACATAATTCCGTCTGTCAGGCAGATCACATAAGGGTACATACGAAAGCCATTTCAGGGATATTCCACACAAAGAGAGCGCGGTATTGCCTTAACAGTTTTGAGAACGGACCGCCGAACAGTGATCTGAAATTTTAAGGGTACCTCTAAAAATCGCTTTGAAAAGAGAAAATGTGGCAGCCGTGTCGAAGACGAGGAAAGGCTCCGAAGGCTTGCTGGTCTGTCGGTCAGCCCCTCTGTCTCGCAAGCTCGACACCTCCCCGCTGCCGGGGAGACCACGCAAGGTGAGGAGACT
>CAMOKN010000161.1 GCA_946617595.1 uncultured Clostridia bacterium | reverse complement strand
TTGGTGCTTCCGGTCGGAATCGAACCAACGACACGGGGATTTTCAGTCCCCTGCTCTACCAACTGAGCTACAGAAGCATTTCCGGCGGAATATCCGCCGATGGCGACCCGAATGGGGCTCGAACCCATGACCTCTAGCGTGACAGGCTAGCGTTCTAACCAGCTGAACTACCGGGCCTGATGTCGCTGGTGGGAGTTACAGGGCTCGAACCTGTGACCCTCTGCTTGTAGGGCAGATGCTCTCCCAGCTGAGCTAAACTCCCGTTTTTCAAGCGACTTCTATATTATACACTACTTGTCATCATTTGTCAAGCACTTTTCAAAAATTTTTTAAAAAATTTTGAAAATTTCTCCGTCACTGTTATACTGAGCTGCGAGAAATATTCAGGCAATACCGCACGCCTCTGTCCGGTATTGCCTAAACTATAGCACTTAAATGCTATACTATTGCGGTTTTCTCAGAACTTCTCAATATTGGTATAAACCTGCTCTGTTATTCCGGAACATATCTTATACACACCGTTTTCGTCACGCGCATGACTTGCACCTGTGGTCATCACCACAACGACATTCTTAGTCAACGGATCATAAGATGCAAGCGCTATCACGCCGTAAGCATTTCCGGTGTGATAATATATACCTTTTGTTCCGTAAAAGTCTTTGCCGTATCTGAAAGCGAGGCACTGTCTGAAAGTTCCGCCGTTCTCGGTGGCTTTGAAATACTTCTTTTCGAGTAATTCTACCGACTCGGGTGCAAGTATCTGCTTACCCTTGAATTTTCCGTCGTTTGCAAGCATATAGTACATCTTTGCTATATCCCTTGCAGAACCGGTAAGACCGCCGATGTAGTTGCCGGCGTTGTTTCCGATATCACCGTCAGGAACTATATACTTTGCCTCAGAGACAGTAAGCTCAACGCCGTGATCTTCCTCATAGAGCGTTGCAAGACGGGACTGATTCTGTATATTCCCCGAGAAAAACGACATATCCAAGCCAAGCGGTCCGAAAAGATTTTCCTGTGCATAATCCTCAAGTGTTCTGCCCGCCGCAAGTTCAAGTGTAGCAGCGGCGACCGCAGATCCGAAGTTGTTATAGTACCATGAAGCCGCACTTCCCGGATTATCGTCAGTGTATCCGTCTTTCCGGATAAGCTGTTCAAGCAGCCCCTCTTTATCCGGCTTTATGTAAAGGTAGCGCAGAGTGGAGGTATGGGTAAGAAGAGTTGCCATTGAGACCGGTTTAGGCAGCTTAGTCCCCCAGAGATTCTTTATATTCTTGTTGAGATCAATTATCCCCTGCTCCTGCATCTTCACGGCGCATATCGCTATTGCAGTCTTGCTGATCGATGCAGCACGTATCTTTGTGGCATTTCCCATTTTCTTGATGCCGTATTTTGAATCGCCCCACGTCCAGTCGAAAATATGTCCGTCGCTGCCGCGTATGGCTGCAACCTGAACGCCGATCGCATTTCCTTCCTTCGCTGCGCCGTAGATATACTCATATACGTCCGAGAATGCAGTACCGTCGGAGGTATATTCTTCCACCTCACCTATTTCAGGAAGCGCAGATTTTTTCAGGTATCTTCGTGAATAATTGCTCGATACCCAGCCGGTAAAACCGCTCTTGTCCTTTATTTTATACCATAAAATATCCACGCTGTCGAACTGCGCGCCGAGGTATGTCAGAGTCAGCGGTCCGCCGCTGTGACCTTTGAGTTTGTACTCAACACCGGGTCCGCTCCTGAAATTAACGCCTTCATAAAGTACCTTCACATAATAGTCAGTCTCGGCTGACGCAGACGGCACGCTATTAACTATAAACGCAAATGCCAGCATTACCGCCAATATTATTTTTACTGCCTTCATATTGTATCTCCTTTTCGATCGCCGTAAACCGCAACTACTATATATTGTATCATCAAACGATAAAAATGTCAATATATTATAAAAATTAACCAAAAAATACATTAACAACCTATGGCTATTATGTAAAATAATTATTGACATTTTTGCATCGCAGTGATATAATACCTTCTGTAATACGTTTGAAGTGAGAGAAGTATGGTGAAATTCCGTCACAGCAGTCACTACCGTGGAGCGCAGATGCTCCGAAAGTCGGGTCGCTCATCATTCGTATCGGTAATAAATGCATTTTTGGGCAATTGAAAGGTGCAGCCGGTAAGAACAATCATTCTTATGGTGCGCTTTCCTTACGGAAAGCTTTTTTAATGCAAATAAAAAAAAGGAAGGAAATCAAAATGAAAAAGATCTTATCCGCAGCAGCAGCTATTACAGCTGCAAGTGTACTCAGCGTAACAGCTTTCGCTGATGTATTCGTAACTATCTCCGATGACAAGGGGGAACTCGTTGTTCCGCATTACGGAGTTGCTCCCGAAGACGTTGACGGAGACGGCGCAGTAACAGTCAACGATATACTTATCATCGCGCATGACAAGTATTATGACGGCGGAGCTGAAGCAGGATATACTGCCGAAGAAGGCGATTACGGTCTTATGATCACAAAGCTCTGGGGCATTGAAAACGGCGGAAGCTACGGCTACTATGTAAACAACGTCGGCGCAATGAGCCTTGCCGATCCCATTAAGGACGGAGATCATGTAAATGCTTTTGCTTATACGGATACTACCGCATGGTCGGACGTTTACAGCTTCTTTGAAACAGATGAACTCACCGTAAAAGCCGAAGCAGGTGTTTCTCCCACAGGAACAGTTACTCTCTACTCTGTACAGTTCGATGAAAACTGGAGCCCTGTCACAGTACCTGTCGAGGGTGCTACCATCACTCTCAACGGCTCAAAGACCGATGCTGTTACAGATGCTGACGGAAAGGCAGTCGTAACATTTCCGCCCAGAGACGGAAACTATGTTTTAAGCGCTGTTTCCGATACCATGACACTTGTTCCCGCAGTCTGCATCGCTGATGTAAAACTTGCAAGCGAATCTGCTGCCGCAGCAGGAGATGTTGACGCAGCTACTTCCGGTGCTAAGGGCTCACCCAATACCGGTATAGCTGATGTTGCAGTTATTTCGGGTATCGCAGTTCTCGCTGCAGGTGCTGTTATAGTATCCAAGAAGAGAAAGTAATGAGAAAATACCACACAAAAAGACGTTTATACGATACCTCCGACATCGAAGTCTCCGTACTCTCTTTGTGCGGTAAAGATGTTCTGAAACGCATCTTATGTATTTTCACAGCAATAGTTACAGCCGCACTCGCTTTGTCGTGTGCGGCTTTTGCCGATAATAGCGCAAATGAGAAAATACAGGAGATGACAGACGGCATAATCCGCTATGAGCTTGAACAGGAAGGCTGTGCGGACGTGCAGGAATGGATAAACGGAAGCCTTGCGGAAAATGCCGGTTCGGGCTCTGAATGGTTCGCTGTCTCGCTTGCAAGAAGCGGTAATTATGACCTTTCGGCATACCGGAATAATCTCATTGAATACATATCTGAAAATGAGATATCCTCAGCGACAGCAAGAATGAAGAACGCACTCGCGCTCATCGCATCAGGCTACCGCGGAGAGATCATAAACGAGACTGCTGAAAATTCAGCCGGAGTACAGGGTATAATGACGCTGATATACGGTCTTCACCTGCTGAACAACGGAGCCGTATGCAGCAGATACACGGTGGATTCTATTACCGGCGAGATACTCTCGATGCAGTTTGGAGACGGCGGCTGGGCAATAATGGGAGAAAACGGGGATATAGATGTTACCGCTATGACAGTTCAGGCGCTCGCTCCGCAGTACGGTACAAATGAAAAAGTCACATCTGCTGTTGACCGTGCGGTAACATTCATGTCTGAAAGGCAGCTTGATACAGGCGCTTTTCAGAGCTTCGGAACAGAAAACCCCGAAAGCACGGCTCAGGTGCTGATCGCAGTCTCGGCAATAGGAACTGATATTTCCGACGAGCGCTTCATAAAGAACGGACATTCGCTCATTGACGGGATCGCAGAATTCCGTCTGGCGGACGGAAGTTTCTCGCATACGATGGGCGGAAACACCAACAAAACCGCCACGGTACAGTCTTATATGGCGCTTATTGCCTGCGTTCTCAATTCCGAAAAGAATGAACGCTTCTACGATCTTATGAATATCCAATCTCAGGACGAACAGGCTGCTCCGACTGAGACTACTGCCGCTGTACCCTCGGTCACTTCCGCTCCTAAGACAATTGTTACCGCAGCTGCCACAACTCAGCCTGAGGGATCTGCGACTGCAAAGACTGATACGGGTTTTCCGGCATATAAGATCACTGCGTTCATCATCATAGGCGCTTCCGCTGCAGCAGTGTGCATTATCCTCATTCTGATGAAAAAGCGCAGGGCTTCTAATTTTGTCGCAGTCATCATTGTTGCTGCCGCAGCTGCTGCATTCATATTTTTCACCGATTTCCGCAGCAAGGAAGAATACTACAACAGCGCTGACAAAGAAAAAACTGCACCTGTGGGAACAGTGACACTTACGATACGCTGTGACACGATAGTCGGAGCAGGAAACAATGAGTATGTTCCTGCTGACGGGGTGATACTCGATACCACGGATTTTGTGATCGAGAAGAATGACACTGTATATGACATTCTCACGGAAGCTGCCAGAAAATACAACATTCAGCTTGAAAGCAGGTCAGGCGGTTACATTTCGGGAATAAACTATCTGTACGAATTTGACTACGGCGATCTTTCGGGGTGGATATATCATGTGAACGGAGAAGCGCCGTTCGTGATGTGCTCGGAATATGAACTTTCAGACGGAGACAGGATCGAGTGGCTTTATACTTGTGAACTCGGTAACGATCTGAATTAAGGCGGTGATGTAATGAGGGGATTTTCTGAACTGAATCCGGCGGTACTGATGTTATACTACATCTGTGTAATCGGTACGGCTATGTTCAGTATGCACCCTGTTATCATCATTCTTTCATTTATCGGTTCGGCAGCTCTGCTTGTTACACTCGAAAAAAGACCGCACTTAAAGCTTCATCTTTCATTCTTCCTGCTTTTTCTTGTGATGTCTCTCATAAATCCTATATGGTACCACAACGGGGTGACTGTTCTTTTCGTCGTGAATGACAGTCCCATTACACTTGAAGCCCTGCTTTACGGAGTATTTGCCGCGGGAATGATACTCGGAGTGCTGTACAGACTCAGAACATTCACAATGATTATGACAGCGGACAAGCTGATGTACGTTTTCGGTCGGTTCTCACCAAAGCTTTCGCTGATCCTTTCAATGGCACTGAGGTATGTTCCTCTTATGAGAACCCAGACCGGAAAGATACGCAGAACACAGAAGGCTCTCGGGATCTACCGCGGAGACAATATTGCCGATACATTGAAAGGAGAAGTCCGCATATTCTCGATTATGGCAACGTGGTCGCTCGAAAACGGCATCATCACCGCAGACAGCATGGCTGCAAGAGGATACGGAGAACACAGACGGACAAGCTTCTCGATCTTCCGCTTCGGGAAAGGCGACATATTATTCCTGATACTGTGCATTATTCCCACAGCCCTCATTATCTGGTCATTTGCGGCAGGAGAGGTAAACTTCTCCTTCTACCCTGCTATGTCGGGGATATCGGATTCTCCCCTCGCGGTAACGTGCTATGCTGCCTACGGTTTTCTGTCGTGTCTGCCGATAATACTTGAATGGAAGGAGGAACTGCGTTGGAAATACTTGATGTCAAAGATCTGAATTTTACATATCCAAAAGCCGGTTCCCCTACCCTGAAAAATATTTCGTTCTCTGTAAATGAGGGGGAATTTATCGCTGTCTGCGGCGCTACCGGAAGCGGCAAATCCACGCTCCTGCGTCTTCTCAAACCTGAGCTTTCTCCGCTCGGCGAAATATCCGGCAGCGTTTCATTCTGCGGAAAGCCTGTTTCACAATGCCGCTCGGCATCTGAGATAGGATTCGTGATGCAGGATCCCGAACACCAGATCGTTACCGACAAGGTATGGCACGAGCTTGCGTTCGGACTCGAAAATCTCGGTCTTCCGCAGAAGAGCATTGCACGAAGAACTGCTGAAATGGCAAGTTATTTCGGCATCGGTGACAAATTTGACAAGAATATCTCCGAACTTTCAGGCGGTCAGAAACAGCTGATAAATCTTGCCTCCGTTATGGTCACCGAGCCGAAGCTGCTGATACTCGACGAGCCCACCGCCCAGCTCGATCCGATAACAGCATCTGACCTTATAAACACTGTCAGAAAGCTGAACCGTGACCTTTCCCTCACCGTTCTGATCGTCGAACACCGGCTCGAAGACATTATTCCGGTCTGCGACAGGCTGCTCATAATGGACAGCGGCAGCATCATAGAATACGGGGATCCACGCGATGTCATATCCCGTATATATGACCGACCGGAGATAATGCGTGCAATGCCGGCGGCTGCCCGTATATCGGCATTTCTCGGAGAGAAGAACTGCGCACTTACCGTGCGTGAAGGGCGTGAGCTCGTTCGGAGTTACGATAATTCCCGTGTTCTGCATACAGATCACGATGACCGGAAAAAAACAAACAACTCAGAAAAAACTTCACCTGTACTTGAATTCAAGGACATTTATTTCAGGTATGAGCGCAGTTTGCCCGATGTTCTGAGAGGACTCACATTCAGCGTATATGAACGTGAGATCTTCTGTATCCTCGGAGGAAACGGTTCCGGAAAAACAACTACACTCGGTATCGCTTCGGGAATAATGAAACAGTATGCAGGGAATGTCCTTGTTTTTGGCAAAAAAATAAAAGACTACAAGAATCAGAGTCTCTACAATGAGTGTATCGCGCTGCTGCCACAGGATATAACCACAGTTTTTCTGCGCAATACAGTTCGTGAGGAACTCGAAGATGCTGATGTGGATACCTCTTCCCTACCATTTGATCTTACACCGCATCTTGACAAGCACCCGTATGATCTTTCGGGCGGAGAGAAGCAGCTTGCAGCACTCGCTAAGGTGCTTGCGCTGAAACCGAAGATACTGCTGCTCGATGAGCCGACAAAAGGGCTTGACGCAGGCGCCAAGAACACTATCATGGAACTTCTGAGAAAGCTTACGGATTCCGGAATGACTATAATTGCGGTAACGCACGATGTTGAGTTTGCAGCCGACACTGCGGACAGGTGCGCACTTTTCTTCCGCGGAGAGATCGTTTCGGACGCGCCGCCCGAGGAATTTTTCTCTGCGAACAGCTTTTACACTACTGCCGCAAGCCGCATTACCAGAGGTCATTTCGAGAACTGTGTGACTGCCGGCAAGGCAGCAGAGCTTTGTATGCTGAACGGAAAGCGGGGTGCTGAATAATGCTTGTAATAAATGATCCCGGAGTACGCAGGTTTATCAGGACAGCATTTCCGTTTGCGGTGATACCGGCGGTGGCGATTCTCGGTGCTGTTGTATTCGACAACAGCAAGCATCTGATAATTTCACTCGGAGTTGCGGTGCTGACTCTGTTTGTCTTTTTTTCGGGTTACGAGAAGAAGAAGGTAGGTACACGCAGACTTGTTATTGCTTCGGTAATGATAGCACTGTGCGTATTCGGCAGATTTATCCCGCTTTTCAAGCCAATAACTGCGATAACTATAATTACGGGAATGTATCTCGGCAGCGAAACGGGTTTTCTTGTCGGTGCAATGTCTGCCATAATATCAAATATTTTCATGGGTCAGGGACCGTGGACGGCATTTCAGATGCTCGCATGGGGACTTATCGGATTTATAGCCGGCGCACTTTCCTCACCGTTAAAAAGGAGCCGGATACTTCTTCTCACCTACGGAGCTGTTTCCGGCATAGCTTACTCATTTATTATGGATATCTGGACTACTCTCTGGTACAGCGGAGGATTCGATACCGGAGTTTATCTCTCGGCGCTCGTAACTGCAATTCCATATACTGTCAGCTATGCAGTATCCAATCTCATCTTTCTCTTCTTTCTTGCCAGACCATTCGGAGAAAAGCTTGAAAGGCTGCACGTTAAGTACGGTGTGTAGCAGCCTTCTCTTTATCTGCCCTTATACGAAATCAAAAGCACAGAACAATTGATCTGTTCTGTGCTTTCTGTCTGTGATGGATCATTCAAGTTCCGTTTTAACGGGATTTGCTTTTGCTGCTTTTCACATTGAAAGGTAGCGGGGTTTAGGGAGGGGGATGCCCGACAGACGAGCCCCAATCTGAATAATCTCGAGCGGA
>CAMOKN010000160.1 GCA_946617595.1 uncultured Clostridia bacterium | reverse complement strand
GGAGGTGTCGAGCTTGCGAGACAGAGGGGCTGACCGACAGACCAGCAAGCTTTCGGAGCCTTTCCTTGCATTTGGCGCAATCATCTCATTTTCTCTGTTCAAAGCGGTTTTTAGAGGTACCCATAAATTGTTTTTTGCGAATGCCGTATATTATTATAGTATCACAGTACATTTTTGTCAAGCATTTGAAAAAATAAAAGCGACGATATTACCGGACGTGAATATTCACCAAAATATTCCGTTGTGTATAGCGAAATCGACATAAAACCGCGTAATTATTTGTAAAAAGCGGAGAAAATTTTGTTCACATTATTGACAAGCTGTGAATAATGTACTATAATATATAGTGTGATATTATGTAGAAATATGCAATATTTTGTGCCGAAAGGGGAAACTATACTTGCAGGACTACAATGCCGTCACAAGACAGTTTATCCTCAATGAAAACACTCCGTTCGTCGTAAACGAAGCATATTCAAAAATACGTACAAATCTTATCGCCGCGCTGGGAGACGATCCATACCGCTCCATAGTTATTACGAGCCAGTGCCGCGAAGAAGGAAAGACCACTACCGCAATAAATATCGCAATTTCGTTCAGCAAGCTCGACAAGAGGGTACTGCTGATCGATGCTGACCTCCGTAAATCCGGAGTAAGAGATATGCTAAGACTCAAGAACCATTTCGGGCTCAGCACAATAGTCACACGCGAAAGCGATATATTCAGCGGTATCTGCACAGATGTCAGGAAAAATTTCCACGTAATGCCCTCCGGTCCGAGAGTAAAAAGCCCTTCCGACCTGCTCGGCAGCGCAGAAACAGAAAGACTCGTGCGTATGCTTTACGACTACTATGACTATATAATTATCGACACCCCGCCGCTGTGCATCGCAAACGATTCACTGCTGCTCGGCGGATATACAGGAGGAACGGTGCTTATCCTCAGGGAGAATAAGACCACACACCCTGAGCTTACAGCTGCTCTCTCTACGATAAGGCTGTCAAAGGCAAAATTCTTTGGAATCATAAAGACGCACTGCTCGAAGCATTATGACAAGGACAGCGACTACCGCAGCTCAATAGGCGATGAAGCCGACCTTCCCGATGATATTGATTATAAGGATTATTATGACGATAAATAAGCTATGTTTGGAAATCTTGTCCTGCTGACAATTCCCGCAGTGACCGGAGTTGTCGGCGTTCTGTGCGGAAAATTCAGGAGAAAAGCATTTTTCTGCGCATTCTTTGCAATAACGGTATTTCTCATAACCGGTATAGGCGGCATAACCGGATTCGGACAGAACGGCGCTGAAGGAATACGACTCCAGCTCCTGTATATGCTCTCCGGAAATCTGAGTTTCGGCTCAACTGCCGCTGTTGAATCACCGCCTGCATACTTCTTCCTGATAAAGCTGTTTACGCTGGTCGGGCTTGATATGAACGGCGCGGTAATGATAATAGCGGGGTTCAATGCTTTGCTAGCGGCTCTGTTCATATATTTCAGATGCAGTTCGCCGTATATTGGAGCGATCGTATTTTCAGCCGGCTTCATGCTTACGGCGTTTATCGGGCAATGTCCGTTCGCCGCAATGATAATATGTGCCTTTGCGGCAGGTCATGCTGAGGACAGAAGGTATTTTAGAGCGGCGGCGGCAATACTTGCGGCAGCCTGCTTCGACAGCTCGGTGATACTTGTATTTGCATTTTATCTGATAGCTGTCATACCCAATATATATATTTCAACGCTCGTTTCCGCCGCAGCAGCTGCTGCGGCTGCATATATCCCCAATGTACCGGACACCATCTTCTCATTTTTCGGGAGCGGAACATCAGCCGCCCACAATTCATCTGTGGTGTGCGTAGTATATGCTTTCATCGGAACATTCATCTGTGTTCTGTTATATGCAATGATAAAAAACCGCAGCGAAAGACTGGTATGCCATATACCGGTGATGTGCGGCGGAACTGTGATGCTTCTTGCATCGATATCAGACGGAAGATTTTTTGTTCCGGCAGCTGCAATGCTGATGCAATCGGCGGTGATACTTGCACCCGATGTTTATGCTATAGGAAAAAGATTCACAGAAATCGTCTTCAAAAAGACAAAAGAGACATCAGCTCTTGTATTCACGATAGCCTGCTCGGTCGCAGTATATATACTTTATGCTTATATGATATTCTCCGACGTATGCGGTTCGGGGTATTTCTCAAACGTATTGTTCGGGGAGGGCAGCCTGATATGATAGGTGTATCTATAGACCGGGCAGCCGCAAAACACCCGTGGTTTGAAAAATACTTCAGAAATATGGTGGAAAGCTCGTACAGATCGGGCATTGTGTCCGAAACTGCGATATTTCTCGCCGCGTCGGCGGCAGCAGGTATATTCGCCTCTTTCGGAAGCAATGTTCTGTGGATATGCTCCACAGTCATTATGGCAGCGGTGTGGATACAGACCTCGTTCAACGCGGGATTCATGCACCGGTGGACTTTCGCGGTGATCGAGATGATATATTTCTTTGTACCGGGGATCTTCATACTTCCCGAAAACACCGACATCTCGGCAATATACGGTTTAGACCGGATACTCAACGATATATCGTCATATATATGGGCTTCTCCCGTGAAGAAACTGCTGCCGGACGCTGAACCGACGATCGTGATGCTTATAATAATGGCGGTGCAGTTTCTGATATTCGTGGTCGGATATCGTATGCGTATCGCATTAAAAAAATCTGCAATATACTGTAAACTAAGGCTTGAACAGATAGAAAATAACGATTTTTGAAAGGACGGCATTTAAAATGAAGTTTAAAAAGGCAGTGTCCGTTTTAGCAGCTGCGGCTATTGCACTTTCGGGTATCTCTGCTGTCGGGGCAGCAGGGTATTATGCTCCTGCCGGAGCAATAGAAGAGGATATAAACGGAGAATATTTCGATGCCTTCAGCTCATATATCTACCATTATCTGAATGACGGGACAGGTTCGCTCAGCGGTATGTCCGTCACAGGCACCGATACTATGATAAGCCCGCAGGCACTAAAACTTCTTTATACCACGTATATTAATGATGTGGGAAGTCTGCCTTCCAATATAAGTTTCAATGTCACAAGCGGTACATATCCATACACTGTGACGATCTATAATCCGAACAGAGGTATCAATATTTTTTCATCGCTGGCAGGAAGCGACTGCCTCGATTACGGCATGGATGTCGGACTTAATTTTGATACGTCCGGAAACGGTGTGCTGAAGATAACCGGAAAATACGCACACTATCTTGACCCTCGCGTATCATACGGCGGAAGCACGCCTTATTACTCGATAGGTTATGACTATGCTATGTCAGCACTTTCCGCCGCAGGCATATCCACCGCTCACCAGCTGCGTTATTATGTTCTTGAATCTATAACAGACTCATCGGGAAATTCCACGGTCAGCGAAAAGACTCTGAAGATAGTAGATAATCCCAGGACAAATATGGATTTCTTAATGGGCGATGATAAAGTTGCGGGGCTGTATGTAGAAGCTTACAACAGCGCTGACAACGACGAAAAATATTACACCAAGAGCGAAGTAGATGCACTTATCTCGGGTGTACTTTCTCAGATAGTGGGATATGACGATACAGAGCTTCAGGAAAAGATCTCGATACTCGAAAATACTGTTAAGGATATCTCGGATTCTCTTCCGGACGGATATTACAGCGAAAACGATATAAAGGAGATCGTTGAGGATTATCTGAGCGTTCCGGCAAACCTGAGAGATCTTATCAGTGATATCCTTAAAGATGACGCAAACAAGCAGGCAATATATGAAGCTGTTTATTCTGTATTCGGAGACAATACCAGCACATATCAGGCTGATAAGATCGTGGATTTCATCTGGGAAGATCTCGTCGAAAAGCTTTTCTCTGAGCTTATCAAGAATGAGAATTATGTAAGAGATACATACAGCGATATAATCAATTTCTTCCTGAACAGACTTTCACAGGAACTGCTTAAAGATCTAAAGACTCAGGTCGAAGAGATACAGAAGCAGCTCGACAGCAATACCCAGAGCCTTACAAAGATACTTGAAATGATCGAAAACGGCGATTTCAAGGGAGAACAGGGTGAACCCGGCGAACCGGGCGAACCCGGAAAAGACGGTGAGGACGGCGAAGACGGAGCAGACGGAAAATCCGCCTATGAGCTTGCGGTCGAAAACGGATATACGGGAACTCTCAATGAGTGGCTCGACTCGCTTATCGGAAGCGACGGCGATTCTGCTTATGAGCTTGCCGTACAGAACGGATATACCGGTACTCTCGATCAGTGGCTGAACTCGCTTATCGGAAACGACGGTCTGTCAGCTTATGAGCTTGCTGTGGCAAACGGCTACAGAGGAACTTTGAGAGAATGGCTCAATTCTCTTGTCGGCAAAGACGGTAAAGACGGTGCTGACGGACAGAGCTTTGCGGACTGGGCTGTTCAGCGTTACGGAAGCATAGAAGGATTTATTGCAGCTGTTGCAAACGAAGTGCTCAGAAAAGTATCTGACGGTGAGTCTGCCTATGAAATAGCGGTCAGAAACGGATTCAGAGGAACAGAAAGAGAATGGCTCAACTCCCTTGTCGGTGATTCTGCATACGATATCGCTGTTCAGCATGGTTTCAGAGGCACAGAATATGAATGGCTCGAGTCCCTTCAGGGCAGAGACGGACGTGACGGAGTTGACGGTCAGGACGGCGAAGACGGACGTGACGGTAAAGACGGGCGCGACGGCGAAGACGGCAGAGTTGTATATGTTTACGGACAGCAGAACGCAGCAAGTCCCACTCAGACTCAGTCAGGCTATACTTCCGGCAACGGAACTGCTTCTGCCGCAAGCAACGATAAGGGCGGTGCAGGTACCACTGCAAATAACAATTCTTCAACTACAAATTCAAATACATCAAAAAGCCGAAATCCCTCTACCGGCGTTGCAGCAGGCATAATTATCCCTGCCGCAGCAGTTGCCTCTGTCCTCCTCCTCAAAAAGGATAAGAGAAAGAGAGGACGCTGAGATCTTTCAGACTGGGGAAAGGAGAGAAAGTGGACCCCATTTCCCTCCCTCCCCTCTCCCTCCTTTCTGAAAGGCGAATACCTGAGTGGACAGTATCGGTTCACTTTCATACAAAAGAAAAAGCACAGAGTAATTGAATTTCTCTGTGCTTTCTTTGTGTGAAGAATCTTTTCAAGTTCCGTTTTAACGGGAGTTAATTTAGGATCAAGCCCTTTTTAAAGGGCTTGCGGGGTGGTGAGGGTGTCTCCCCCCATTGGGGGAGGTGGCGACGTAGGAGCCAGAGGGGGATGACCGACAGAGGAGCCCCTTCTGACTGATCTCGTAGTTCTCAAGCGTAAGCGACTTCTTTGACAGTCTCAAGCACAGAGTAATTGGATTTCTCTGTGTTTTTTTATTATTGATATTATTCTTCTGAGAATCTCTCGTCGATGACACGCGCAGTCTTCTTCATGCTGCGCGGGAGAACGCCGACTTCGACGGCTTTCACGATAGGTGTGAAACCGATACGGCTCTTTACTCTTTCGGCTATGCGCTTTGTAAGATCGTTGAAGTCCACATCTCCGGTAGTTTCAACATAAATTCTCATTGTGTCCTTGCCGTCAAGATGAGAAATGCGTATCTGATACTCGCTGGAGATCTCAGGGAAAGTGCCGAGAACTTCTTCTATCTGGCTCGGGAATACATTTACTCCCTTTATCTTCATCATATCGTCGGTCCTGCCCATTATCACATCTATTCTCGGATATGTGCGTCCGCAGCTGCACTTTTCGGGAATAATACGGGACAGATCGTGTGTTCTGTATCTGATAAGCGGCGCGCCCTCCTTGACCAGAGTAGTTATGACGATCTCACCCTGCTCGCCGTCCGGAACAGGTTCACCGGTCTTGGGATCTATTATTTCAAGATAGATATAATCGTCCCAGTAGTGCATTCCCGTTTCGTTCTGACAATTGATACCGATACCGGGACCGTATATCTCGGTAAGTCCGTAGATATCGTAAAGCTCGATGCCAAGTTCATTTGCGATACGGTCGCGCATCTTCTTGCTCCAGCGTTCTGATCCTATGACTCCCTTTTTCAGCTTTATCTTGTCACGTATGCCGCGTTTCTGTATTTCCTCAGCCAGAAGCAGCGCATACGAAGATGTTGCACAGATAACCGTCGAGCCGAGCGATGTCATCATCTCGATCTGCTTGTCGGTATTTCCGGGACCCATCGGAATGACCATTGCACCAAGCTTCTCGGCGCCTGCCTGAAATCCTATTCCGGCAGTCCACAGTCCGTAACCGGGAGTGATCTGGATCCTGTCCTTGTTCGTGATACCGGCAGTCTCATAGCAGCGTGTAAACATGGTCGCCCAGTCCTCAACGTCTTTTCTTGTGTAGGGGATTATTACCGGAGTGCCGGTGGTTCCCGACGAAGAGTGTATGCGGACAATATCTTCCTCAGGCGGAGTCATGAGTCCGAGCGGATATGCGTCACGGAGATCTTTTTTCTCCGAGAACGGAAGTTTAAGGAAATCTTCCGGAGTCTTTAACTCGGTGATACAGGCTTCTTTCAGCTTCTTTCCGTAGAAATTGTCTGCTTTTATGAGCGCCTGTATGCGGTCATTAACCTGTGCGAGCTGTTTTTCACTGATCTGCATTGCTTTATGTCCTTTCGTTTATTCACTTATTGTACGCGAGAGCTTTTGCGTTCAGCTCCGCAAACTGCGGTTTTACAGCCGCTCTCATCGTCTGCTCTATATCCTCCGGAGAGAACGGCAGAAGTCCGCTCCTTATCGCCGCTCCGAGCATTACCATATTCAGCACCTTCGGCGAACCGATCTCCTCACAGGCTTTTATACCGTCAACCTTAACTACCTTGTCTGCATTCCGGTCAAGATAATCAAGCATTTCGGCTCCGCTGTAATCCGAACCTCCAAGCGATGCTGTGACAGGCATTATCGGGTGAGTGTTCACTATCACGGTCCCGCCTTTTTTCAGGTAGGGGAACATTCTTACCGCTTCAGCCGGCTCGAATCCTATAAGCAGATCGGCACTGCCTTCGGGGAACATCGGGCTTTCTATCCCGTCACCGAGCCGCAGGAAGCTGAACACGCTCCCGCCTTTCTGTGCCATTCCGATAGTTTCCGCACTCATTACGGGAACATCGTGTGATACGGCAGTTGCCGCTATAAGCTTTGAAGTGAGGACGATGCCCTGTCCTCCGACTCCGCAGATCATAATATCAGTCTGCATCTCTGCCGCCCTCCTTTTTTCCGATCGCACCGAAAGCACATACCTGTGAACACAGACCGCAGCCGGTACAGAGCGAGCTTTCTATTGCAACTTTGCCTTCTTTTATTACGATCCCCGGACAGCCGAGAGACTTTATGCACCGTCTGCACTGGGTACACTTTACAGGATCTATCACAGCAGGAGCTGACGGTTTTATTATTACCGCGCATGGCGATCTGAATATTATAGCTTTTACGCCTTTCTCAGCCGAAACACGCTTTACCGCCGATATTGCAGCTTCAAGGTCAAGCGGATCAACAGTTTCGACTGTCTTTATTCCGATGCCGTGAAGCACGGCTGCGATATCGACCTTATCAACGACCTGCCCCATCATTGTGCGCCCCGTTCCGGGGTGCGGCTGATGTCCGGTCATGGCTGTGGTGGAATTGTCAAGTATCACGAGTGTCATGTCCGCCTGATTATACACGGCATTGACCGCACCGGTTATCGCCGAAGCGAAGAATGTTGAATCCCCCACAAACGCAAAGCAGCGTGTGTCCGGATCCGTGCGCCCTATTCCCTGAGTGATATTCACTCCGGCACCCATGCAAAGACAGGTATCCACCATATCGAGCGGCATGGCGTTTCCGAGAGTGTAGCAGCCGATATCTCCGCAGAATACCGACTTTATGCCCTTCATTGCCTGCTTTACGGCAAAGAACGACGCTCTGTGCGGACAACCTGCGCAAAGCACCGGCGGACGGACCGGCAATGGCGGCGTCTGCTCATTCTCCTCTTTTTGAGGGATCTCCCAGCCCATGAACTCCGAGATATTCCCGATTACGGAAGCACAGGTGTTCTCACCTGCGTTCTTTACATCATGGGTGAGTTTTCCTCGGATATTTACATTCAGGTGATGCTTTCCGCAGATATAGGTAAGTTCGCGCTCGATAACAGGGTCGAGTTCCTCTATACAAAGCACCTCGTCTAGCCCTTCAAGGAATCCGAGCGCTGCCTTTTCCGGAAACGGGAAAGGTGTCGAGATCTTCATTATCCTCGGTGCAGTCTTTCCGGAAACAGCCTCTTTGACATAAGTGAAGCTGATGCCGTGTGAAATGATGCCCTTTTTGCAGGAACTGTCCGATGCAGGAATTATGAGATTTCTCTCATAGCCGGAAAACTCGTCCGACAGCGTGACATTCCGTGATTCTATATTAATATGGGCATTGTACGACAGACGTGGGAATATGACCCAGCGAGACGGGTCACGCACAAATCCCTCAGGCTTTGTCACCTTGTATTCGGATTCATCTTTTACATTTATTGAAGCATAGCCATGACAGACACGGGTAGTGGGACGGAATATCACTGGCGTATGATATTTTTCGGACAGCTCGAATGCGTCACCGATCATATCATAGGCTTCCTGCACCGAAGAGGGGTCAAAACACGGCAGCTTTGAGTACGCTGCGAATGTACGTGTATCCTGCTCTGTCTGAGAAGAAATGGGACCGGGATCGTCGGCAACATATATTACCATTCCGCCCTTTACCCCTACGTATGCAAGGCTCATAAGCGGATCGGAAGCGACATTCAGACCTACCTGCTTCATGGTGACCATTGTTCTTGCACCGCAGTACGCGGCACCGGCTGCAAGTTCAAGAGCCGCCTTTTCGTTCACAGACCACTCGACATACAGAGAACCGTTATTGCATTTTGCGGCAGTTTCGAGAGCCTCTGTTGAGGGAGTTCCGGGATATCCGGCGATAAGGTTCAGACCGGCTGCGATAGCTCCTCTTGCGGCAGCGGCGTTGCCCATGAGAAATTCTTTGTGCATAGGACGCACCTTCCTTTAATTTTATCATAGATATTATAGCACTTAAAAGCACTGTTGTCAATGACAGGACAGCATTATATTGTGCACTTGACATCTATATTAAAAATTCAAAAAATTGCAATACCATTTCATGAATATATCCACTATTTCTTCACACCCTAACAAAAAGCGAAAGGAGCATTACTATGCTTGATAAAAACGATGCAGAGATACTGAACACGATATATAAAAACAGCCGCATGGCGTATGACAGCACAAAACAGGTGTCCGCTAAATGCCGTGACGATGAGCTGAACAACTACCTGCGCCGTCAGATGCGTCACTATGCCGACAACTGCCGGAGCGCAGCAGACGAGCTTCAAAGAGAGGGAATGAAGGTCGAAAAGGTCCCGGCGATGCAGCGTGCAATGGCGCAGATGGGGATATTCATGAAAACCATGCGTGACCACAGCAGCAGCAATATCGCGGAGCTGATGTACGACGGAACAAATATGGGAATAATCAATATTGCACGTTCAGTCAACCGCAGCCATTCAGCCGCCGAACGCACTGTCCAGCGTGCCGAAACGCTGCTGAGCCAGGAAGAAAAGTATGCGGACGGACTGAGAAAGTTTCTGTGATACGACACAAAAATCCGCCCACAGATGAGACTGTAGGCGGACTCGCCCCCGCCGTCGCGGGATGTCTGTACCGAACGCTTTGGATTCTTACACGACTTGTGTGATACGACACAAAAATCCGCCCACAGATGAAACTGTAGGCGGACTCGCGGCGGGGCGTTCCCCGCTGGAGCGGACAACGGGAATCGAACCCGCCTCGTCGGCTTGGGAAGCCGAAGTTCTACCGATAAACTATGTCCGCAATATTTAACGAGATATATTATACATTAAATTGCGGGATTTGTCAATAGTTTGAGCAGGAGAAATGCCAAAAATCCTATAACCCTTCACTTTTCAGATCCTTGCATCATCTCCGGAGATCTCGCATCTGCCGCAGTTTCCGCAGCCGTTGCATGACTGTCTCATACCACAGGTCTCACAGCGTTCACGGAAAAAAGGGACGTACCTGTCCTCATCTGCAATGGGCATTCCCCACTTGTCGCACAGTCTGAATTCTATCGGCTTTCCCTTGTAGCTGAGTCCCGACCTGTATGCCTGATTGCTCTGAATACCGTTTCCCTCTATTTTATAAAGCCTGCCGTCCTTGATGAATCTCCTGCCTGTCCCGCAGAATGTGAATGTCACATCGTTTGCCTCACATTCTTCCCTCAGCAGCTTTACCCATTCATAATTGCACGGACGTGCGCCGTCGTAGTTTTCACCGTCACACAGGATCTGTTCTATCTGTCCTGTCTCCAGATAACTGCGGATACTGACACGGCCTATGAACGGCGCACACATCACACCCTTATGCTTAAACGGAAGATCCAGCAGGATAGGGATACGCTCGTCAGCCCTTATCTGATTTTCGGCAGTGACATTGAAGAAGATGTTTTCCCAGCCGCCGCCCCAGTCCTCAGGAAGATGCTCCGCGACCCTCTCAGGGCGCTTTGTGAGCAGAAAAAACACAACATCACTGCGCTCACGCATGATATCCCATGCCTCACTGCGCCACTCGTCCGCCTGCTCAAGAAAGAAATCCGATGTCATGCAGACCCGGATAGTTTCTCCGCTTTTTATCTTATAATTCCCGTGTCTGTCCTTGTGGAGCGGATAATCAAAGCCGTTCTTCGTCCGGTAGATGACCGAACCGTCCTTTTCCCTCATCTTGTCAATGAAGTACATATAGCAGTTTTCGCAGCCCTCGCTCTTTTTGATGCAGCCGTGCCACGGATTCCATATATCGTGCATAATGTTTACCTAAAAGAACCGCTGATCAAATCCCGCACGTCGCTTGCACCACATCTTCAGCCGTCATCTTGCACAAATTTTCCTTGACATACGCCAGTATGCCTGCGAAAAATTTGTACAATCTGCCGACTAAATCTGTGGCACAGCCGACATACGGTCTTTAATCATCGTTTCATTAAATGTCTGTTTGACGCTTACCGGAAATATTATATCACATTCCGGAAAAATAAGCAAACAAAAATATTTTCAGACTATTGAAAAAAATGCTCAAATATGTTATAATAGAGTGAATAATAATTGTCGGAATGTTCCGAATCAACTCTATTTCAACAAACAGGAGGAAGAACATGAAACTTGCACCCGGAAAGATACTGAGTTCTCTTACCGCAATACTGACTGCTCTTGCGCTTACAGTATCATCGGCAGCAGAAAGCTCGTACATAAGCAGCTATGAAAACAGCGGCGGATCGGAAACTGCCGCAGATATTGGCGGATTTATTCTCCCGACCGACGGGCTGAAGAAGATCGAACCGGTCATACTGACCGATGAAGAAGCCGAAAAGATAGCCGAGACTGTAAAAGAAGACTATATCAGATGCGGCGAACTTGACGAAAACGGAAACCCCACCTACAGAAGCAGCAGAAAAGAAGATGCCTACACCGATCTGATCTCTGTTTATAACTTCTCGACCGATTATTACTACACCCAGCTTACCAGCGCTCAGAAGGATTTTTATGACGGGCTCAACAATGTCTGCGATACTTTTATGAAGAGCAATGTTGAACTTTCCGACATATATTTTACGGTCGGGGTACCGTACAGCTATACCGAAATGGACTTCGACACAGCTTGGCACATATATCAGCTGTTCTACTATTCGCACCCGGAGTATTATTTTCTTTCACAGGGTGTCTCATACGGTGGAAACAGGATATACCCTAAGATAATCAAGGATTTCAAGAGTTCTGACACAAGAGCGACCTATCAGTCAGCTATAGCATCGGTTACGGAAAGCTGGCTGGAGGATATTCTCGATGCTCCTACGGACCTTGAAAAAGAAGAAGTAATTTACACAAAACTATGTAATACCATTGACTATGTACAGTCAGACAGGGATCAGTCGCTTGCGGGAGCACTCGTTGACCAGAAATGTGTGTGCAACGGTTATGCAATGGCAATGTGCTATTTCTGCAACGCAGCGGGCATCGACTGCATTACTGTTACCAGCGAGAATCATGCATGGAACATCATCAAGCTCTACGGAAAATGGTATCATGTTGATGTAACATGGATGGATCAGAACGGCTATATATGGGAAGCTTACATAAACAAAAGCTACGAAAACATACGTTCGGGCGACGGCTCCGACGGAGCACATATTATAGATGATGAAGATTATTCGGGCATCGTTACGCTCCCTGACTGCCCCGATGACTTTACCACAGCCGAACTGACATCAATTTCAATTCTGACAATGCCAAAGACCGAGTATTTTGTAGGCGACAAACTTGATGTTTCCGGCGGAGTTATCAAAGCGCTATACAGCGACAGCACTACCAATAATATTTCAATGACGTCAGGTATGATAACCGGCTTCGATACGTCCACTGTCGGGATAAAGACCCTGACTGTCACATTCCAGGGTCTGACCACAACATACACGATCACTGTCAAAGCTGTAGAAGTGACCGGTATCTCGATCCTGAAGATGCCGAAGACCGAGTACAAGATCGGCAATGCTCTTGATGTAAGCAATGGTACCTTAAAAGTCAGCTACAACAACGGCACTTTCAAAACGATCAGCATTACCCCCGATATGGTAAGCGGATTCGACTCTTCAGCGGCAGCTGATCTTACGCTTACTGTTTCCTACGGCGGCAAGGTCATCACTTACGACATCACGGTAAGTGAAAGAGTTCCTGTTTCTATGTCTCTTGTAAAGCCTACAAAGACGGATTATTTCGCAGGAGATGAACTCGATCTGACCGGCGGCTCAATAACAGTAAAATATGATGACGGAACAAGCGAAACTTTTGATCTTGAATATTCAATGATCTCCGAATACGATCCGGAAGCTACCGGTTCTCAGACGATCACGGTAACATTCGGAGGTCTGACAAAATATTTCATAGTAAAAGTTACCGCAGTTATGCCCGAATCGCTGGCAATTTCTGCTCTGCCAAAGACACAGTATTTCCTTGAAGACGAGCTTGATCTTACAGACGGTCTGCTTTCCGTAAAGTACAACAACGGAGATTCCGCCACAATTAAAATGACTGACAGCCGCGTTACAGTAAGCGGTTTCAGCAGCTCGGCCGCCGGAACAAAGACAGTTACTGTCTCGGTTTTCGGGCTTAGCGTAAAGTTCAGCGTTACAATATCTATAGATCCCGAAAATGCCCCTGTTACAGTAAACGGCATAGGCTATGAAACACTCACCGATGCTCTTGCCCAGAACAAGACCGGCGACCTCAAGATCATCATATACAAAAACATCACCGAAGCAAAGGCAATAACAATTCCGAAGACAAACACCTATGTCTCGATAACCACAGCCCCCGGCGTTACACTTACCCTCGGCACTCCCACGATCACCGCAAACTGCGAACTTGTTCTCGATGCGGCAATTGCTTCTTCAAAGGCAAACGCCAAGACTTTAACGATCAAATCCGCTGCTGACAAGAAAGTGACGATCAATCGCATTGAAACATCGCTTCCGCTCACTCTTTCCGGAGCAAAGACAACTGATTTTATTCTCAACACAAATTCTGCTTTGAATGTTCTCTCGGCAGCTTCCGTAAATGTTGAGATCGCTTCCGGTACAGCTGTGGTACTTAATGCCGGAAAATTCACTCCCACAACACTTTCCGGTGCCGGAAAACTCAATGTCTATGGCGCATCTACAGTAACAATTGCGAATGTTGTGAGCGCTGACATTACGCTGAATCAGTACGAAAAAACATCGGGCAAGAACACAACAATTCTTCTCCCGAAACTCACAGTCGGAAAGATTGGAAAGATGAATCTGACTGTAAATGATCCTATTGGTGAGCTTGCGGATATCAGCGGAAAAACAGTAGTTTATCTGTCAAAAGCTGATGCAGTTGCAAACCTCGAAAACCTCATTACTATCGCAAATACAGCTAATGACAAGAAGCTGAGCGCAGTCCAGTACAAGAAAGAAGTTCGTGCAGAATATCTCGATGCGATCACAGTTTCTGACGGCAGCAATTCAAAGAATTATTCATCTTTCGAGAAAGCATTCGAGTCTATGACAAATGCTTCGAGAAACTACACAATTACCCTCAACGAAAGCACAAGCGCATCAAAAATTACACTTCCGAAGACAGTTGCAAGCCTGACGATCAACGGCGGCGGCAACACCCTCAAATTTGTGGGAATGACCTCATTTGCACCGAAATATGCGTTCTCGCTTGTAAATATCACAATAATTTCCGAGGATAACAAGGGCAATGCAGCAGCATTCACGATCAATTCTTCAACCGGCAATACAACAGTTGACGGATTGATATTCAGCGGAAAATCGCTCACGATCAAGGGCGGCTCCGGAAATAATCTGACACTCGGGAAGTGTTCCAAAATCAATACACTTTTGGGATTCAAAGCTATTACGATAAATGCAGCTGTTGAGATCGAAAAGACGCTTACCGCGACAAATCTTACTCTTGGAAAATCCGCAAACCTCACTATCGGAACCGGCGCAACTGCGACTGTAAAGACATCTCTCACAGGCGTAAACGGCGCGAAGATCACACTTGCTGATGCTTACAAATCATTCGCACTTAACGGAGCTGTCAACGGTGACAAGATCAAGCTCGTTTCCGAAAAATCGCTTGAAGATAAGATAATTTTCAAGACAAAGCTTGATCTTTCCGGCAAGTTCGATGTTTCTGGAATTGCACCCACAAATGCCGGAACCCTCAAATACGATCTGCTCACAAATGTCGGAAATGCGTATCTGAAAGCGTTTGCTATTGATGTAAACGGCACGAAGTACGCATTCTGGAATGATGCAATTGCGGCAATCACTGACAAAGATACGGATTACACGATCACACTTCTCGC